>NZ_BAAILP010000179.1:0-450 GCF_054589055.1 Novosphingobium sp. 11B
CAGTTGTTCAACGAAGTCGATGTTCCAAACCTCAAGCCGCTGCCGGCAGAGCCGTGGGTTCATGCCGAATGGCGCCGCTGCCGCGTCGGGCTCGATTACCATATCGCGATCGAGCGACATCATTACTCTGTTCCGCACCGCTTCGCGCGCCGCGAGGTCGAAGCCCGGTTCACTGCCAGTACCGTCGAGATCTTCCTGGGAGGCGAGCGCATTGCTGTGCACCTGCGCAGCAGCGGCAATGGCCGGCACACCACCGTCCCCGAGCACATGCCATCCAGCCACCGGCGCTACGGCGAATGGACGCTGGCGAAAATCCGGCAGGAGGCAAGCCGGATCGGGCCGATGCTATCCTTGCTGGTCGAGAAGGTCATCGAGGCAAAGCCCCATCCCGAACAGGGCTATCGATCCTGTCTGGGCATCATCGGGCTCGAAAAACGCTTCGGTCCCGAG
>NZ_BAAILP010000180.1:0-470 GCF_054589055.1 Novosphingobium sp. 11B
AGAGCGAGGCGCCTGTCATTTCGGTAGGTGGCCTCGTGGTCGAGCAGCAGTGCCAGCCATTCTGCGTGGCTGAGACTGGCTGCGTCATCGTTGCTTTCCATCTCGGCGAAGGCCTTGGCCATGCCGGCGAGGCCGAGTTGGCCCAGAAGGTCCAGAGTGGGATGCTTCAGCATTCTTGCTCCTTCAGTTGTAGTAGCTCGAGCCGCGGATGTTGGAATGGATGATCGGCTCTTGCTCGGGGGATTGGGGAACGGGCACCTGGTCGAGGCCCTTCTCGAGGATCGATTTAACCGACGGGTAATTGCGCGCCTGGATCTCCAGCGCGCGCAACGCCGCAGCTTCGAGGCGCTCGGGACCGAAGCGTTTTTCGAGCCCGATGATGCCCAGACAGGATCGATAGCCCTGTTCGGGATGGGGCTTTGCCTCGATGACCTTCTCGACCAGCAAGGATAGCATCGGCCCGATCCGGC
>NZ_BAAILP010000181.1:0-3694 GCF_054589055.1 Novosphingobium sp. 11B
ACTTGATCCGGGACTGCTGGCCGTGAACAGCCCGCTTGGCATCGGGGCGCCTTGCCGATGGCACCTGCCTGAAGACAGCCAGCGGTCCCGGATCAAGTCCGGGACGACGAATGATCTATGCGCGCTGCACCCCTCGAACATGCCCCTACATTAGCCGCGAGGGCCGCCTGAGGTCGAGAGTGTAGGGAAATTCACTCGGCAGCTCCTCCGCAGGCATCGGCAGCGGCCCCGGAGAGTGGCCGTGATCCTGGAACCGCGCCTTCCGCCGGGCCTCGGCCTCGTAGTCGTTGACCGGCACCGTGTCGTAGCTGCGCCCGCCCGGATGCGCGACCTGATAGACGCAGCCGCCCAGCGAACGGCCGTTCCACAAGTCGTAGATGTCGAACGTCAGCGGCGCATGCGGCGGCAGCATCGGATGCATGCTCTCCGACGGCCACCACGCCTTGTAGCGCACGCCGCCCACGCCTTCCCCGTGAGCCACCTTGGTCAGCGGCACGCGGCGGCCGTTGCAGGTGATGACGTGACGGCCTTCGACAAGCCCCGTCGCCTTGACCTGCAGGCGCTCGGTGGAGCTGTCCACGTAGCGCACGGTGCCACCGATCGCGCCGGTTTCGCCCAGCACGTTCCACGGTTCGAGCGCGTGGCTGATCTGGAGGTTGACGCCGCCGCCCTCGACCTCGCCGTGGACCGGGAAGCGGAACATGCGCTGCGCCTCGAACCACGACGGGTCGAAGTCGTAACCCGCACGGCGCAGGTCATCCAGCACGTCGAGGAAATCGGCCCAGACGTAATGGCCGAGCATGAAGCGGTCATGCAGCTGCGTGCCCCAGCGCACCAGCGGGCCTTCCACCGGCTCGCGCCAGAACCACGCCGTCAGCGCGCGCAGAAGCAGCTGCTGGGCGCAGGACATGCGGCCCTCGGGCGGCATCTCGAAGCCCCGGAACTCGACGAGGCCGAGGCGGCCGGTCGGGCCATCGGGCGAGAACAGCTTGTCGATGCAGATCTCGGTGCGGTGGGTGTTGCCGGTCACGTCCACCAGAAGGTTGCGGAACAGGCGGTCCACCACCCACGGCGCGGGCTGCTGCATGTGCGGACCGGGCACCTGCGAGAGCGCGATTTCCAGCTCGTAGAGCGCGTCGTGCCGCGCCTCGTCGATACGCGGCGCCTGGCTCGTCGGGCCGATGAACAGGCCGGAGAACAGGTAGCTGAGCGAGGGATGCCGCTGCCAGTAAGTGACGAAGCTCTTGAGCAGGTCCGGGCGGCGGATGAACGGGCTGTCGAGCAAGGTCGGCCCGCCCAGCACGATGTGATTGCCGCCGCCGGTGCCGATCGAGCGGCCGTCAACCATGAACTTGTCGGCGGTCAACCCGATCTCGCGCGCGCAGTCGTAGAGCGTTTCGGTGATCTCCACCGTCTCGCGCCAACTGGCGGAAGGATGGATGTTGACTTCGATGACGCCGGGATCGGGCGTGACCTTGAGCACCATCAGGCGCGGGTCCGGCGGCGGCGCATAGCCCTCGATCCGGATCGGCAGCTTCTGCACCTCGGCCACCGCCTCGATCGCGGCGACGAGTTCGAGGTAGTCCTCCAGCGCCTCCACCGGGGGAATGAACACGGCCAGGTAATCGCCGCGAGGCTCGACCGTGACGGCCGTGCGCACGGCGCCCTCGATGATGTCCTGATCGACCGCCGGACCGGTAAAGCTGTGCGGCTCGGGCACCGCCTGGGAACGCTGCGCCGTGCCGACTTCGCGCCCCTGATTGCCGCGCTCGATCGCTTGGAGACGGAAATCGGCGAGGGGTTGGCGCGGCTCTGCCGTGTCGCGCGGGTGGATGTAGGGAAAGTCGGCCGGCGCCACATAGGGCAGCGAGCCCAGCGGCAGGCGATAACCCAGCGCGGAATCGCCCGGAACCGCCGTCAGCACGCCCTTGCGCACGCGCCAGTATTCGCTCTTCCAGCGCGGCGTGGACTTGTCCTTCGCGTTCCAGCGCTGCACCGGCAGTACGACGCCGACCGGCTGCTCCACCCCGCGCCGATACGTGCGGCGGAAGCGGCGGGCCAGTTCCTCGTCCTCGATCGCGGGGTCGAGCGGCGTGGTGTTCACCGGCAGTTCGTCCTCGCGCAGCATCCAGACGCCGCGATCCTCGAACACCGGCTGGACGTAGCCGCGCTCCAGCCCCAGCCCCTGCGCCGCGCCGGCCAGCAGGTTGGCGGCGGCGAGCACGTCGATGGTGGGCACCGGATCGGGATCGCCGTCCTTCTCCAGCGGCTTCTCCCCCGCGATCAGGCTGTCGTCATGCCAGATCGGCACGCCGTCCTTGCGCCAGTAGATCGAGTAGCCCCAGCGCGGCAGCGTCTCTCCGGGATACCACTTGCCCTGCCCGTGGTGGAGCAGCGATCCCGGCGCGAACTTCGCGCGCAGCAGGCGGATCAGCTTGTCTGCATAGGCAGCCTTGGTCGGGCCGACCGCGGCGCTGTTCCACTCCGGCGCCTCGAAGTCGGTGGCGGCGATGAAGGTCGGCTCGCCGCCCATCGTCAGGTTTACGCCCCAGGCGGTGAGGTCCGCGTCCACCTTGTCGCCCAACGCCAGCAGGCCGTCCCAGCGCTCGTCGGTGAAAGGCTTGGTGATGCGCACCGCTTCGGCGATGCGGCTGACGTTCATCTTGAAGTCGAAATCGACTTCGGCGGGCTCGGCCATGCCCTCGATCGGCGTGGCCGAGCGGTAATGCGGCGCGGCGCACAAGGGAATGTGCCCCTCGCCCGCGAACATGCCGGACGTGGCGTCGAGCGCGATCCAGCCCGCGCCGGGCACATAAGCCTCGGCCCAGGCGTGGAGGTCAGTGACGTCCTCCAGCACGCCGACCGGCCCTTCCTTGGGCAGCACGTCGGCGACCAGCTGGATCGAATAGCCGGACACGAACCGCGCCGCGAAGCCGAGGCGGCGCAGCAGCTGCACCAGTAGCCACGCCGAATCGCGGCACGATCCGATGCCGACCTTCAGCGTCGCCTCGGGCGTCATCACGCCCTGCTCCATGCGGATCACGTAGTCGATGCGCTGCTGCAGGCGGCTGTTGATGTCGACGAGGAAATCGACCGTGCGGCCTTCGTAGTCGGCATGCTGGGCGACCAGCGCCTCGAACAGCGGGCCTTGCTCCTCGACCTCGAAATAGGCGGAAAGGTCTGCTTTCATGCCTTCCGAATAAGCGAAGGGATATTCCTCCGCCTCCGGCTCCACGAAGAAGTCGAACGGGTTGATGACGGCCAGTTCCGCCAGCAAATCGACCTCGATCGAGAAATGATCGACCGGATCGGGAAACACCACGCGCGCCAGCCAGTTGCCGTGCGGGTCCTGCTGCCAGTTCAGGAAATGCTCGGGCGGGCTAATCTTCAGCGAGTAGTTGGGCACCTCCGTCCGACTGTGCGGCGCCGGGCGAAGCCGGATGACCTGGGGGCCGAGACGGATGCGCCGCGAATAGCGGTAGCGGGTGAGATGGTGCAGGGCTGCCTTGATCATCGAAACGGAGTGTGCGCGATTCAATGCTGCGCTGCAACGATTGTTCAACAGTGGGCGTAAATGTCGTTCCCAACTCGTCGTCCCGGACTTGATCCGGGACGACGTTTCCCTTCCCCCAACCGTCGCACTTGTGTCATTCTTGCATGCGAAAGGGTTTCTCGTGACTACCATGGACATGCT
>NZ_BAAILP010000181.1:3799-6002 GCF_054589055.1 Novosphingobium sp. 11B
GCAGGACGTGGAGGAAACCGAAGACCTCGCCACCCTGCCTTCGCGGTACTTCAACCGCGAACTGAGCTGGCTCGCCTTCAACGAGCGCGTGCTGGCCGAGGCCTGCAACCCGAACTATCCGCTGCTGGAGCGGCTGCGCTTCCTGTCGATCTCGGGCAACAACATCGACGAGTTCCTGATGGTGCGCGTCGCCGGCTTCCACGCGCAGGTGCGCCGCCAAATCGAGGAAATCTCGATGGACGGCCTCACCCCGTCGCAGGCGATCGCGGTCACGCACGAAAAGGTGATGGAGCTGGAGCGAATCCAGCAGGAAACCTGGTCCACCCTCAAGACCCAGCTCGGCGAAGCAGGCATCACCGTCGTCGGCGAGGATGACAAGCTCGACCGCGAGCGCGAGAAGTGGCTGCGCGAATACTTCATCGAACAGGTCATGCCGGTGATCACCCCGCAGGCGATCGACCCGGCGCACCCCTTCCCCTTCGTCGCCAACCAGGGCATCGGCGTACTGTTCTCGCTGACGCGCGAGGCGGACGAGGCGTCGGTGATGGAGATGGTGCTGATCCCCTCGCCGCTGCCGCGCTTCGTGCGCATTCCGGGCGCCGAGGCATCCTGGATCTCGATCGAGGACCTGATCTGCCGCAACACCGAGGAACTGTTCCCCGGCTTCCGCTTCAACGGCCACGGCGTGTTCCGCATCCTGCGCGACAGCGACCTCGAGGTCGAGGAAGACGCCGAGGACCTCGTGCGCTACTTCCGCACCGCGATCCAGCGCCGCCGCCGCGGGCTCGTCATCGTGCTGCAACTGCAGGGCAAGTTCGACCCGGCTGCCGAGGAAATCCTGCGCACGCAGCTGGGCCTCGACAAGGCCCTCATCATGAAGACCGATGGCATCATCGGCTTCTCGGGCCTGTCGGCGATCTGCGACGAGGACCGGCCCGAGCTGAAGTTCGAGCCCTACACCCCGCGCTACCCCGAGCGCATTCTCGAACATGACGGCGACATCTTCGCGGCGATCCGCGAGAAGGACATCGTCGTCCAGCATCCTTACGAGAGCTTCGAGGTTGTCATCGACTTCCTGCGCCAGGCCGCGCTCGACCCGGACGTGGTGGCGATCAAGCAGACGCTCTACCGCGCGGGCAAGCAGTCGGCGATCATCTCGGCGCTGATCCAGGCGGCCGAGCAGGGCAAGTCGGTGACCGCCGTGGTCGAACTGAAAGCCCGCTTCGACGAGGAACAGAACCTTCTCTGGGCCAGCCAGCTCGAACGCGCGGGCGTCCAGGTGATCTACGGCTTCGTCGACTGGAAGACCCACGCCAAGGTCTCGGCGGTGGTGCGGCGCGAGAACGGTTCGTACCGGACCTACTGCCACTTCGGCACCGGCAACTACCACCCGATCACCGCGCGCGTGTATACCGACTTGTCGTACTTCACCGCCGAACCGGCGGCGGGACGCGACGTGGTGCGCCTGTTCAACTTCATCACCGGCTACGTCGAGCCCAAGAGCCTCGAAATGCTCTCGATCTCGCCGATCTCGCTGCGCTCGACCCTCAACGACTGCATCGACGCCGAGATCGCCAATGCCGAAGCCGGCAAGCCCGCGGCGATCTGGGCCAAGCTGAACTCGCTGACCGACCCCGACCTGATCGACCGCCTCTATGCCGCCAGCCGGGCGGGCGTGGACATCGACCTCGTCGTGCGCGGCATCTGCTGCCTGCGTCCGGGCGTGCCGGGCCTGTCGGAGAACATCGCGGTCAAGTCGATCATCGGCCGCTTCCTCGAACACGCGCGTATCTGGGCTTTCGCCAACGGCGCCTACCTGCCGAACCGTCGCGCCAAGCTGTTCATCACCTCGGCCGACGGCATGAGCCGCAACCTCGACCGCCGCGTCGAAGTGCTGCTGCCGATCCGCAACAAGACGGTGCACGACCAGGTGCTCGACCAGGTCATGCTGGCGAACCTGCTGGACTCCGAACAGTCGTGGGATCTGGCACCCGACGGGTCCTACGACCGCGTCGGCGAAGTGGAGAACCCCTTCAATCTCCACCGCTATTTCATGACCAACCCGTCACTCTCCGGACGCGGCGCGGCACTCGACAGTGGACGAAAGGTGCCGAAGCTGTCGCTGAGGCGTGGCAACATCTGACACGATGCCCAGCCCCTTCGTCATTGCGAGCGCAGCGAAGCCGCGCTCGCAATGACGAAC
>NZ_BAAILP010000181.1:6214-21655 GCF_054589055.1 Novosphingobium sp. 11B
GGTAAGTATTGACCAGAATGATCGGCATCAGCCAGTCCAGCGCCCGGCGCGCCATCATCGACATCGGATCGAACACGGTACGCCTCGTCGTCTACAACGGGCCGCCGCGTTCGCCGGTCGTCGTGCTCAACGAGAAGGTCAACGCCCGGCTCGGCAAGGACCTCGGCCGTACCGGCGCGATCGGCGAGAAGTCGATGCGCACGGCCCTCGCCGCGCTGGCACGATTCGCCACGCTGCTGCGGCTGCAGGGGGTGGACGACGTCGAATGCGTCGCCACCGCCGCCGCGCGCGATGCCTCCAATGGACCTGCATTCCTTGAGGCCGTGCGCGGCTTCGGTCTCTCTCCCCGCCTGCTTTCGGGCGAGGAGGAAGCCCGCGCCAGCGCCACCGGCGTCATTGCCGCCTTCCCCGGCGCGCGCGGCATCGCGGCCGACCTCGGCGGTGGCAGCCTCGAACTGGTGGAGATCGACGCGGCGGTTCCCGGCGGCATCGCTCCGGGCGGGATCACCCTTCCCTTCGGCACCTTGCGCCTGCCGGACCTGCGCGCGCTGGGCCAGCAGAAGTTCGCCGCTGCCGTGCGCGACGGCCTTTCCGCGCGGGGCTGGGGCGTCAATGATCACCACGGCGGCCGCGGGATACCGCTCTACATCGTCGGCGGGTCGTGGCGCGCGCTGGCGCTGCAGGCGATGCGCGTGCTCGACTGGCCGGTGGACGATCCGCATGGCTTCGAACTCGCCCCGTCCGAGGCGATGCATCTCGCCCGGCAGTTCGCCAAGGGCAAGCTCGAGAACCCCGATCCGCGCATCTCCGCCTCGCGCCTCGCCACACTGCCCGACGCCGCCGCGCTGATGGCGCAGATGGTCGGGCAACTGCATCCCTCGCGCCTGATCTTCTCGTCCTGGGGCCTGCGCGAAGGGCTGCTGCACATGCAGCTTCCCGAGAGCATCCGTCAGGAAAGCCCGATGCTGGCCAGCGTCGCCGATTTCGCGCAGACCGCCCGCGTCAGCGCCGACGACGCCGTGCGCATCGCCGAATGGACCGCCCCCGCCTGCACGCAGGCCCGGGCTGACGCCGACTTGCGCAAGGCCGCCAGCCTGCTCGCCCTCGCCGCGATGCGCACCGAACCGAACATGCGCACCGAGGAAGCGCTTACCTGGGCCCTGCGCAAGCGCTGGATCGGCCTCGACATGCGCGGGCGCGGCATGATGGCGATGACCGTCTTTGCGAACTCCGGCGAGGCCGAGGTGCCGCCGCAGTTCACCAAGCTGGCCAGCGACGAGGACTTGCGCCGCGCGATCGGCTGGGGCCTCGCGGTGCGCCTGTGCCGACGCCTGACCGGCGGTGTGGCGGGCGGTCTTGCCGCGACCTCGCTGGTGGTGGAGCAGGGCACGCTGGTGCTGACCGTGCAGGACGCCGTGCGGCCGCTCTACGGCGCGGGCAACGGCAAGGACCTGAAGGCGCTGGCCGACTGGCTGGGGCTGGGATGCCGGGTGCAGGATGCGCAAGGGGCTGCGATCGAGGCGTGATGTTGATCCCGGCTTGATCCGGAAACCTCGTTGCGCGTTGATGGGGCTTCGACAGGCTCAGCCTGAGCGGGTTGGAGAGCAGATCTTTAAATCCCGCTCAGGCTGAGCTTGTCGAAGCCCCATCAACGAAACCCAACAAGCGCATCACACCAGCGTCTTGCTCTCCGCGATCGCCGAGATGCCGCGCTTGCCGCCGCTGCGGTCGAGCTGCACCACGATGTCGATCACCGAGGACGCATATTCCAGCGTCTCCGCGCGGGTCAGGCCGATACCGGTCTGCATCGACATCAGCGCGATCTGCTCCAGCGCGCCGCGCGGAGTGTTCGCGTGGACGGTCGAGAACGAACCCGGGTGGCCCGTGTTGATGGCGCGCAGGAAGCTGACCGTCTCGGTGCCGCGCAGTTCGCCCAGCACGATGCGGTCGGGACGCAGGCGCAGCGCCGCTTGCAGGAGGTCGTTGGCCGAGACCTTGGCCTCGCCCAGTTCGCCCTTCACGGCGATGAGGCCGACGCCGTTCGCGCCCGGCAGGCGCAGTTCGGCGGTATCCTCCACCAGCACCACGCGCTCATGCTCCGGGATTTCGGACAGCATCGCATTGAGGAACGTCGTCTTGCCGGTCGAAGTGCCGCCCGAGATCAGGATCGTCCGACGCCGCCGGATCGCGTCGCGCAGGAAAGCGATCGGCTCCAGCATGGCGTCGGGCGCGGGTTCCTCGATATGCGGCGGGATCGGGCCGCGATCGTAGGCGTCGAGCGGCAGTTCCAGCAATCGATGCCGACGGATCGCCAGCGCCCAGTTCGCGCGCGTGGCAGGCGGCCCGACCAGCTGGATACGCGCGCCTGAGTGCCCGCCATAAGCCGGAAGCGTCGCCGAGAGCAGCGGATGCTCGCGGTTGATGCCCTGGTGACTGATCCGCGCGACCTGCTCGGCGAGACGCTGCAGCAGGCGGTTGTCCATCTGCGGCAGCGCGATGCACTGCATGCCGGACAGCGCCGCATCTTCCACCCAGATCTCGCCGGGGCGGTTGACGAGGATTTCGGTCACCGTCTCCTTGTCGAGCCACGGGCGCAGCGGCGCGAGGTAGGCGTCGAGATAGACGCTGCGCGGCTCCGCATGGATGGGCGTGTCAGCCATGGGCGCCACAGTCACGGACGCATGTGCAGCAGCAGGCTGCAAGGTGAGGACTTCGGCCATGATCGCTCACTGAACCGCGCTGAAGTCCAGGTCCTTGGCGGTGAACACGCGGATCGGCTCGCCCTGGCGCACGCGGATGGTCGGGCCGATGCTCGACCCGCTCTGCACCGCCGCCGAGGCCGCCGAAGTGCCGCCGCCGATGACGACGTTGGAACCGCTCGACGCCAGCGTCGTCAGCCCACCGACCACCGAGAGCAGCATCGCCGAGCCGAAGCGTTCGAAGAAGTGCGTGTTGACCTTGCCCGGCAGGCCGGTCTCGCCGCCGAACGCGATCGCGGGCGAGCCGAGGTTCACCGAGACGCCGTCCGGACGGATCAGGCGGCTCCAGATCACATAGGCGCGCTTCTGGCCCGCCGTCAGCCCGCTCTTGTACTGGCCGATCAGGCGCGAGGAGCGCGGGACGAGCACGCGCTTGCCGTCGAAGCTGCGCACGTCGGTCGAGACGATGGCGCGCACATAGCCGGGGACGTCGGTGTCGATCGCGGTTTCCAGCACGGCAGGGATCAGCGTGCCCTGCGTGACCGTGGTGGCCGGATCGAACGAACGTGCGGCCGATGCGGTCGAGCCGGGGCCGCCGATGCGCGCAGCGAAGTCGTCGTTGGCGGTCCCGCCGCCTGCCTTGGCGACTTCTCCGGCGACACCCGCGACGGGCACGGCAGCGCCGGTGCCCGCGTCGAACACGACGGTCGGGCTGGCGAAGCGGTTGGCCTGGGGCGCGATCTCGGTCCCCGGCGCGGCGGCCAGCACCGGTGCGGGCGCAGGGGCCGGGAGCGGCGCGGGCATCGGGGCCGGAACGGCAGGCGCCACGGCCGCGGGGACGGCGACGGGCGCTGCGGGCTGCGGCGCGGGTGCGGCGGGCTTGAGGTCGGCAGTGCCGTTGCGGGCCGAGTCCATCGACCACAGCGTCAGGCCGCCGAGCGCCGCCACGATCAGCACACCGGCGGCAAGGCCGAGGCCGTCGGCCTTCTTGCGCTGGGTGACTTGCGGCAGGACGTTGCGCGTCGCCAGATCGATGACCTGCGCACCTTCGCCCTCACGCGGGTCGGTAGCCGCATCGCCGGAAAAGCGCTCACGAAATGCCGAGTTGGACGAGGAATTCGGCGCCATGGATCAGTTTCCCTGTGACGTGGGTGCAGTGGCGGGTGCAGTGGGAGCGACAGTCGGCGCAGCTTGCGGTGCAGGCGAATTCGCCGCGACAGTCGGCGCCGCTGCTGGAGCGACCGGCGCAGGTTGGCTCAGGGGCTTGGCCGGGCGCGAGGCGAGCGGCAGCGTGTTCACCAGTTCCGCCTTGGTCTTGCCCGAACGCAGGATCAGCGTGTTCGGCACGTCGTCGATCACGATCGTCGCGCCCCGCACCGCATAGTTCACCGGGCCTTCGTCACCCTTCTCGTTGGTCACGAGGATGGCGGGCACCGCAGTCTGCTCGGGCCAGAGCAGGTAGGTCGATTGCCCGTCGTCGTAGACGCGCGAAGGCAGCAGCTTTTCCGAACCGACGCGCTTCCATGCGAAGTTCAGCGCCGCCGGATCGGCAGGCACGGCGGAAGGGTCGCCAAGCGCCAGCGCGGCCTCGGATGCATCCAGCCCTGCGGCGGCAGGCGCGGCCTGCGGCTTGGGCTCATCCTTGTAAGTGAAGCGCAGCATGTAGAGCGGCTTCGCCTTGGTCGAGGCGACGAGGTCGAAGAAATAGGTGTGGCGGTTTGTCACCACCGTCATGTTGGTGCGCGCGGTGGCTTCGAGCGGCTTCACGAAGAGCAGGTCGGCGCGCTTGTTCGGCGTAATCTGCCAAGCCTGCGAATCGCCGACCGCGACGTTCTCGATCGCCTCGCCCTCGCCGAAGGCGATGGTCGCCTGGACGCCGGCCTTGCCGTCGATGCGCACGACTTCGCTCTCGCTGTAGGCGTGGGCGAGCAGGCGGTCGTCCGCCCGGGCGGGAGCCGCCAGCGCGAGCGCCATCAGGCTGCCCGCAAGGACGGTCTTGCGCAGCGTTGCGCGGGTCATCGTGTCTTCTCCTTCGGCAACTTGCCGGTGTCGTTCGAGGCACTGCGGAACCGGCTGCCGATCCCCTTAGCGCGCGTGGCCGAATCGCCCTGACGCAGAGGTTCGATTCCCCCGCCCACGACTTGCGTTACCACGGTTCGGCGGTCGCTTGAACGTGCTGCACTGTCGCCGCCCGTCACCAGAGCACCCGCCGCCGCCGCGGCAGCGGCAGATACGGTCGAGGTGCGGCTCTGGTAGGCGGATACAGAAGGTGCGGGCGCGGCGGCCGGGGCCGGAGCGGCGGCGGCGTGGCCCTGCGGCGCGTCGCGATCACGCTCGGAAGCGCCGAGGCCGAAGACCTGCCAGCCGGTCACCATCGTCGCGGCGACCTTCACCACCATGACCATCAGCGCGACGTGGACCGAGGCGACGAGGAAGAACGCCATCGCACCGCGCCCGTCGATCTCGCCCGCATTGGCGCTTTCGACCAGGCCCGAGATGATCGGCACCAGCAGCTCCAGCGTGATCCCGCCACCGAGCACCACGAAGAGCGGCGTGATCGCGGTGAGCACGACGCCGCGGAGCCAGCCCGCGGTGAGGCCGCGCGTGCCGCCGAACAGCGCCATGACCACGAAGATCGGCCCGAGCGCGAGCAGCACCGCCAGCGCGATACGCGCCGTGAGCAGCACGCCCACGGTGCCGAGCAGCAGCAGCAGCGCGCCCATCCACATGACGCTTTCGGGCGTGAACAGCCCGCCCGCGCCCTTGGCGGCGATGGCCGCGCCTGCGGCTCCGCCAGCAGCTTCGCCGCCCTCCTTGGCCGCCTGCGCGCCTTGCGAGGTCGCTTCGGAAATCTGGTTGATCGCGGAGAAGACGATGTCGATGCGGTCGCCGAACAGCTGCGTCGCCGAGCCCTTGGCGCCCATCAGCATGCCGGCGATCCAGTCCGGCCCGCCGATCGCGAGGTTCCAGACGACGCCCTGGTAGGCGACCCAGCTCGTCGCGAAGGTCAGCACCACGCCGAGCCGCAGCATGCGCGGGCTCAGCGCCGAGATGCCGAGGCTGGAACGCCCCGTTAGCAGCGAGAACGCGAAGAACGCGATGTAGAGCGTCAGCACGATCGTGAGCACCGGGGCCATCGCGCCCCCTGCCCCGAACAGCCGCCCGAAGGCGCCCGCCGCCATCTCGTTCGCCACGCAATCGACCGCGCGCAGCGCCGGAGCGACCCCGGCGGAGGCGTATTCGGTAAGCTGTTCGCAGGCGTTCGCCATGAGGCTTACTCCGCCGCCGCCGTCCAGGGCGCGTCTTCGTCCAGTTCCCCCGGCCACTGCATGCCGGTGAGCACCGGATACCAGCTTTCCGGCGCATCGCCGTAGCGTTCGCGCAGAGTGTCGAGCTTGCGCACGGTGCTCTCGCGGCCCGACAGGACGGTGAGCACCTCGGGCATGCCCGAAAGGTCGAGGCGCACTACCACCGAGGAGTCCGACTGGCGGATCAGGAAGCAGCGCGAATGCGCGGGCAGCGTGCGGATGACGTCGAGTTCGTGCTGCGACAGGCCGAAGCCCTCGCAATAATCCTCGGCCCGCGCACGCGAATTGGGCATGAACACCATCGTCGCGGTCTGCTCGACAAGGGCGGTGGCGATCTTCGAATCCAGCGCGTCGCGCGCCGACTGGGTCGCGAAGCCGACCAGCGCGTTGCGCTTGCGCAGCGTCTTGAGCCAGTCGCGGATGCGCGCGGCGAAGACCTCGTCGTCGAGCGCCTTCCAGCCCTCGTCGATCAGGATCATCGTCGGCTCGCCGTCGAGGCGCTCGTCGATGCGATGGAACAGGTACATCATGACCGGCGTGCGCAGGCGCGGGCTTTCCAGCAGCGCGGTCATGTCGAAGCCGAGCACGCGCTGGCTCAGGTCGAGGCGGTCGTGCTGGTTGTCGAACAGCCAGCCATGCTCGCCGCCCTGCAGCCAGGCGTCGAGGCGCGAGGCGAGGTCGCCCGGCTCCGGACGGCGCGCGCCCGCCAGCAATTCGCGGAAGTGCGAGAGGCGGCGCAGCGACGGATCGTTGTGATAGGCCGCGTCGACCGCACTGGCGATCGTCGAGAGTTCTTCCGGTCCCTTGGCTGCGAGCAGAACGCCGAGCCAGTCGCGCAGGAAGGCGCGGTTGTGGGCGGTGTCAGGCAGCGCGAGCGGGTTGAAGCCGGTCGGATGACCCGCCGCGACGCGGCTGTAGGTGCCGCCGATGCCGCGCAGGAACACCTCGGCGCCGCGATCCTTGTCGAACAGGATGGTGCGAGGGCCGAACTTCTGCGCCTGCGCGGCGAGGAAGTTCATGACGACCGTTTTACCCGAACCCGACGGACCGATGACGGTGAAGTTACCGAGGTCGCCCTGATGGAAGTTGAAGAAGAACGGCGTAGCGCTGGTGGTGGACAGCAGCGTGACCGCGTCGCCCCAGTGATTGCCGCTCGCCTGTCCCATCGCGAAACCGTGCAGGCTGCCGAAGCAGGCCATGTTGGCGCTGGAGATCAGCGCGCGGCGCACGATGAAGCTCTCGTTGCCGGGAAGCTGACCCCAGAACGCGGGTTCGAGGTTCACTTCCTCGCGCACCGCGACGGCGCCCGCGTCGGCCAGCGAGGCGGCACACATCGCGGTAACCTCGTCCAGCGCATCGAGCGAATCGGCGCGGACCAGAACCGAGAGGTGATGATCGCCGAAACCGACCGAGCCGGTGCCCAGCGCATCGCGCGCGGCGGACATTTCGCGGCGCTCGGCCACGGCTTCCTCATCGGCGCTGCGCAGGCGGCGGATCGAGAGGTCGATGCGTTCGCGCGCGATCTGGCGGTCGGCCGGAGCGTATGTTTCGGTCAGCACCAGTTCGCAAGGCAGGCGCAGCAGTGCGTCGGTGAGGCCCGGCGCAGTCGAATCGGGGTAGTCCTTGAGGCTCACGATCGAGCCGAAGGTGCCGCCGGTCGCGCCACGCAGTTCCAGCGCGTCCATGCCGAAGCTCACGCGGCGGTAAGGCAGCATGTGGCCGATGTCGGTCTCGTCCGAGGGACGACGCACCGGGCGCATCTCGCCGTTGTAGAGCGCGGAAAGCAGTTCGAGCACTTCCGAGCAGCGGCCCGCAGGCGCATCGTAGTCGCCCAGCAGGCGCGCTCCATAGGCGCCAAGCGAGGCGACCATCGCCGATGCAGCGGCCTTGAGCGCTCGAACGTCGCCAGGATCGACGTCGGCGTTTTCCGAACCCTTGTTCTTCATGAAGCGGCTGAGCTTGTCCGCCCAGCCCGCCTTGCCGCGCGCCGGACGGCGCACCAGGGTAATGAACTGGTCGTTGACGAACAGCGCGCCCGAACCCGTGCGCGCCCGCCAGCGCGCGTCGATATGCGCGGCGAGCGGATCGTCGAACTGCGCCGCCATCTCGATCTCGACGCGGCGGCGGATGACGTGGTGATAGAGCACGAAGCGCGCATCGAGCGATGAGCGCAGCAGCACCTCGCGCGTGGCGACATGGGCATTGAGTTCGTCGCTGTCGGCGGTCTCGAACGCGAGGCCGGGCACCATGAGCGAGAGCATGACCGAGCCGTCGCGCAGGCGCACGACGTTATCGTCCACGAGCCCGGCGTAAGGCAGGCGGTCGCCGGCGAGCACTTCCTTGGCTCCCCAGCCCTTCAACGGCGATTTGAAGCTCTTGGCCATAAAAACTGTCATCCCCCGCGCGCGCAGTCGCTTACGGCGCGTAGCTGTTGCAGCCCCAGCGCTGCCAATTGGCGACGCGCGGGCACTTGCTGACCTTGGCGATCCACAGATCGAACACCCGCGGCTCGCGCAGGCACGCGAGATAGCCGATGCCGTGGATCACCAGCATGACCGGCAGCGTCCAGAAGCTCTTGGTTATGAGGAATATCTCGGTCACCACGGCGAAATTGATAATGAAAAAGCTGTAAGTCACGCCCGCGAACATCTGCGGGCGAGTCAGCGCGCGGTGAACCGGATAGCGGGCCAAAGTCATAGGATCGGGCTCATGCGCTCAGCCCACTGCCGCCGACTGGATGCCGGTCACGATCGCACCCGCGCCGAACAGGATGAACACGCCGATGATCACGGTCGCGCCGAAGCGCCAGTTCATCCGGCCGGTCAGCATCATGAAACCGACGGCCGCCACCGCCATGACGGCAACCGCGGTCGCCACGTTGCCGAGCAGCGTACCCTGCAGCCAGCCGAGTGCCGCGACGATGGGGCCGGAACCGGCAGGATCGGCCGCAACGGCCTGAGCATGGGCCAGCGAAGGCGAAAGCTGGGCCGCGACCACGGCTGAAACTGCGTAGAAGCAGCGCGCGAAACGGCTGCGAAGATGTGCGTATCGAATCACCATACCCTCCGTATGAGCGCGCAGTGCGCTAGCAGGATGACAGGTGTGTGACGACAGTGCTGCGAACGGATCGTAAATCTCGTCGCAGATGATGAACGGATGACGGTTTTATTTCAGAGGCATCCGCGCGGCGACTGGCTTTATACATATGAGGACGCCGTCGTGGCTGCTGCGACCTCGAAGGACCCGGCTTGTGCACCGGGGATCGTCGAGACAATGATCGGGAAGGGACGAGAAAAAGGGGCACCCCTTTCGGAACGCCCCCTCATCCCCGCCGGAAACCGGATTTCAGCGTGAGGCCATGCGGTTCGCCGCCAGCAGGCCGCTGAGCGCACGCCTCGCCGCGAAGCGCGAATCGACCCAGGTTCCGTCAGCCAGTTCGAGATCGTAGCGCACCGGCGTCGATACCGCCGCGCGGAAGGCGGACAGCGCCTTGCCGCTCATTCCAGTACGGGCATAGGCGGCCCCGAGGTTGATGAGCGTGGCCGGATCGTCCGACCTGGCGCCGCCGTCGGCCTCGAGCTTGGTGATCGCCTGCTGCGTGCGACCCGAGGCGAGTTCCGCATAGGCGACGTCATGCGCCTGCGATGCCGGCCGCTCGACGACGAGCGAAAACGCAGACTGGCCCATTAGAACGGCGGCGGCGAGTGCGGTGAGGGACATTGCGATTTCTCCCATGGACTGTGTCGATACCACGTCATCGTCTGCCGGAAATCGCCGCTCATCAACAAAATGACGTTAGTGTCATAAAAATGCAATCAACCTGTGATTGCAAAAATCACGACCGACTCCATGGACAGCTAACCTGCGGCTAATTCGCAACGGCACATAACCGTCGTATAAGTGTATATTAGTGTCATTGTAATGCCAACAAAGCGTCACCCGCGCGGCCTAGAGGCCTCGATCAGCGAGGGGCGGAATCGTGATCGCCCCCGTTCGATCTGTTCGACCTGAACACGCCTGAACACACGGGGGATTCATCGTGAAGAAAATTTCCGGTCTGCTGCTCATGGGCTGCAGCGCACTCGCTCTCGCCGGCTGCGGCGCCGACGACATCTCCTCGCCGGGCGCCGGCTCGATCGACGTCGACATCACCAATCCGACGCCGACCCCCACTCCGACCCCCGGCACCGGCCTGGTCGAGGCGGCGACGGACTGCCCGGCGATCGGCGCCACCGGCGGCCTGACCAACAGCGGCACCGTCAGCGGTCCGGAAGGCACCTGGCGCGTCTGCACCCTGCCCTCGCTGATCGACGCCAGCACCACGCTGCCCAAGGTTGACGGCGTCCTCTACCGCATGAACGGCCGCGTCGATGTCGGCTGCGACGGCGGCCTCACTGCCCCGACCACGGGTGCCCCGTTCTCCACCACGACGCTGAGCTGCGGCGGCCGCTCGCTGACCTCCGACACCAACGTCACGCTCACCATCGAGCCGGGCGTGATCGTCTACGGCCAGAACGGCGCCGACCCGGCATGGCTCGCGGTCAACCGCGGCAACAAGATCAACGCCGAGGGTACCCTCGCGCAGCCGATCATCTTCACCACGTACGAGAACGTGCGCGGCACTGCGACCGAAGCCACCGACGGCCGCTGGGGCGGCATCGTGCTGATGGGCCGCGGCATCATCACCGACTGCACCGCGGGCGGTTCCACCACTGCCGGAACCTGCGAGCGCGACACCGAAGGTTCGGCCAACCCGGCTGTCTTTGGCGGCAAGGACAACACCTACAACGCGGGCATCATGAAGTATGTCCAGATCCGCTTCTCGGGCTACGTCCTGGGTTCGAACACCGAACTGCAGGCGCTGACGACCGAAGGCACCGGCACCGGCACTACGCTGGAATACATCCAGAGCGTGAACAGCTCGGACGACGGCGCTGAATTCTTCGGCGGCGCGGTCAACATGAAGCACTACATCGCCGTCAACGCCGACGACGACAGCCTCGACATCGACACCGGCCTGCAGGGCAACTTCCAGTACGTCATCATCGCGCAGCGCGCGGCCGACGGCGACTCGCTGATGGAAGTCGACAGCAACAACAACGAAGACCAGATGCCGCGCCAGCGCACCGTCGTGGCCAACTTCACCGCCATCCAGACCGGCGTGAACAACAACTCGAACAACGCGGGTATCTTCGTGCGCGGCAACGCCGACCTGACCCTGGTCAACGGCGTGGTCTACGATCCGCAGGACGAGTGCATCCGCGTCAACGGCACCGGCACCACCGCCACCCGCGCGACGCTGGCGGCCCAGTCGGTCGTCATGACCTGCGCCGGTTCGGGCGCGTTCCTCGGCACCGGCAGCTACAGCAACGCCGACGTCCAGGCCGCATTCGCCGCCGGTTCGAACAATAATGCGGCCTTCACTTCGACGCTGGCGAGCACCTTCGTCAACGGCGCCAACGAAGCCGGTGTCGTGGCCTATGCCAACATCAAGTCGCTCTCGAGCTTCTTCGACGCGGTAACCTACGTCGGCGCCGTCAAGGATGCGAGCGACACCTGGTATCGCGGTTGGACCTGCGACACCGCGACCGCGAACTTCGGGTCGAACAGCGCCTGCACGGCCCTGCCGGTCACCTGAGGCAACCGCCCTTAGTCGAATGAAAGGGGGGGCGGTCCGCGAAGGCCGTCCCCTCATTTGCATCCAATTCTCTGTTCCAGGGGGACACCAAATGACCAAGCCGCGGCTCGTAGCGGCGCTGCTGCTTTCCAGCGCGATGACCATGCCGACGATGGCATGGGCGCAGGACAGCACCACGACCGACAGCACTTCTCCCGCCGACGCCGGTACGCCGCCCACCGGGCAGGACGCCGAGGAAGCGGAAGCACCCGACGTGTCGATCCCCGGCGGCGAAATCCTCGTCACCGGCCAGCGCTCGCGCAATGTGCAGCGCTATGCCCCGCAGGTCGTCTCGGTCCTCTCGAACGAGGAAATCGCCCGCACCGGCGAAGGCGACATCGCCGGCGCCCTCGGCCGCGTGACCGGCCTTTCGGTGGTCGGCAACGGATACGTCTACGTACGCGGCCTGGGCGATCGCTATTCGCTGGCCCTGCTCAACGGCTCGCCGCTGCCCAGCCCCGAGCCGCTCAAGCGCGTCGTCCCGCTGGACCTGTTCCCCACCAGCATCATCGCCTCCTCGCTCGTCCAGAAGAGCTACTCGGCGAACTTCCCCGGCGAATTCGGCGGCGGCGTCATCAACCTGACCACCCGCGCCGTGCCCGACAAGCCGTTCCTGACGATCGGCGGCGGCGCCTCGTGGGATACCGAGACGACCAACAAGCTCGGCTACACCTACTACGGCAGCAAGACCGACTGGACGGGCTACGACAACGGCAACCGCAACAAGTCCGTCGAGATGAAGGACTATCTCGGCAGCGGAACCCTGCTCGACGGCACCAGCGACCAGGCGCGCGCAATCGGCAGCACGCTGTTCAACGGCCGCAACGCCGTGGTTCAGACCGACAACCACCTCCCGGTCAACTTCTCGGGCAGCCTTTCGGCGGGTACTTACGCCGATATCGGCGAAGCGCGCCTCGGCGTGATCGCGGCGGCCAGCTACTCGAACAAGCTGCAGACCAAGGACATCACCACCCAGCGCATCGCCGGTCTCGACTACGACACGCGCGAGCAGGACTTCCAGCAAGTCGTCACCGAGAACCGCATCGTCGCCAACGCCATGCTCGGCGTCGGCCTCGAGTGGGGCGACAACAAGATCCGCTGGACCAACGTGTACATCCACGACACGGTCAAGCGCGCCTCGCTTTCGCTGGGCTACCAGAACGCTACGCCGACGATCGACTACCTGTACCAGGATACCGGCTGGTACGAGCGTCAGTTGATGGACACCCAGCTGGTGGGCGAGTTCAAGCTGGGCGGCGACACCGAGCTGGACGTGCGCGGCGGCTACGCCAACTCCAAGCGCAAGGCACCTTACGAAATCTCGCTGCAATACGTCCGCCTCAACAGCGGCACCAACGGCGACCAGTTCATCAACCGGCTCGACGGCGGCAACCAGGGTGACGCGACGGTCGACTTCTCGAACCTCGACGAAGACGTCTGGTCGGCGGGTGCCGACTTGTCGCACACCTTCGGTGCGGGCTGGCAGGGCACGGTGGGCTATGCCTACCAGCTCAACGATCGCCGTACCTCGCGCCGCTCGTTCCAGATCCGTGCGCAGGGCGATACGCGCCTGATCAGCACCTTCGGCCTGCTGCGGCCGGATGTGCTGTTCCAGCCCGGCATGTTCTTCATCGATCAGGCGACCGACGGCGCGGTAGACTACCACCTGCTGACCAACGAGATCGATTATGCCGGTGCGGTGTTCGACGCCAAGCTGAACAACCACGCCTGGTACGCCAAGCTGAACGGCCAGCTTACCGACGCCCTCAGCTTCGACCTCGGCGTGCGCTGGGAATATGCGACCCAGTTCGCGGGTGTCGTGCCGATCGCCGCCACCGGCACGGCCATCCCCGACACCAACCTCGAGCATGAATACTGGCTGCCCGCCCTGACGCTCACCTACGAGCTGCAGCCAGGCGTGCAACTGCGCGTCAACGGTTCGAAGACGATCGCGCGCCCGCAATTCCGCGAGCTGCTCTACCAAACCTTCTTCGACCCCGACAGCAACCGCAGCTATCGCGGCAACCCGCTGCTGACGGATAGCCAGCTCTACAATGCCGAAGCGCGCTTCGAGTACTACCTGAGCACGAAGGACAAGGTCTCGGTCGGCGCCTTCTTCAAGCGTCTGGAAAACCCGATCGAAACGTTCCTGGTCCGTCCGGGCAGCGACTTCGTAACGACTTATGCCAACGCGCCCTCGGCCAACCTATACGGTGCCGAAGTCGAACTGCAGAAATACTTCGACCTCTTCGCCGATCGCCGCCTGCTACTGGCGGCGAACTACACCTACACCAAGTCCAAGCTCAGCGTGAAGGACGGCGACACCACCGCGGTCTACGGCGCCTCGACCAACAATGCGCGCGACTACTTCCGCGACGGCGCGCCGCTCACGGGCCAGTCGGAGCATATCGCCAACGTGCAGCTCGGCCTCGAGCAGCAGGACGGGCTCTCACAGCAGACCTTCCTGTTCAACTACGCCAGCAAGCGCGTGACGAGCCGCGGCCTCAACCAGTCGGGCCAGAACGACATCTTCGAGAACCCCGGCTTCACGATCGACTTCGTGGCGCGCCAGGGCATCGAGCTGGCAGGCACCGACATCGAGGTGAAGTTCGAGGCGCGCAACCTCACGGGGCGTAAACACTCGGAATACCAAGACTTCGAAGGCGGCCGCATCCAGGTCAACACGTACGACGTGGGCCGCGTGTTCTCGCTTTCGGCTTCCGTGACTTTCTAAGCCGTCTTTTCCGGGGAGGCACCTGCCCTCCCGACGGCAACCTCATGGCCCGGTCGCCCAGCGACCGGGCCTTTCTTTTTGCGCTTTCCAAAACTGCAGAACACCGGTAAGCGCGGGTCCGTCATCTGGGGAGTAGCCGCCCGCGCATTTCGCGGGACCTGCCGTCAACACACTTGGTCGAGAGGCCATGGCGCGCAGGAGGACGTTTTTCGAACGTCCGGGCGAGACCAATGACGCATGCGGTTTCGCTCGGCCGGGCGGATTCCGAATGCGTCGTTGCGTTTCGTTTCCGCCCGGCCCGAAAGAACCATGACCTTGGAAGCCCTGCTTACATCGACCGCAGTCGTCGCCCTCGCCGAGATCGGCGACAAGACCCAGCTTCTCGCCATCGTCCTCGCCACGCGCTTCAAGCGACCCTGGCCGATCGTCGCGGGCATCTTCGTGGCGACCATCGCCAACCACTTCCTCGCCGCGCTGGTGGGCGAGCAGGCGGCCGCCTTCCTCGACGGGCAGTGGTTCCGCTACCTCGTCGCCGCCAGCTTCATCCTGATGGCCGGCTGGACGCTGATCCCCGACAAGTTCGATGAAGACGAAGAGGCCAAGCCGAGCCGCTTCGGGCCGTTCCTGGCGACCGCGATCGCGTTCTTCCTGGTCGAAATGGGCGACAAGACCCAGATTGCCACGATCGCGCTGGGCGCCCGCTTCCAGAGCGTGGTGCCGGTGATGATGGGCACCACCATCGGCATGATGATCGCCAACGTCCCGGCGGTGTTCCTCGGTAACGCGCTCATCAAGAAGGTCCCGCTGAACGTCGTGCGTA
Organism: Novosphingobium sp. 11B; assembly: GCF_054589055.1. NCBI lineage: Bacteria > Pseudomonadati > Pseudomonadota > Alphaproteobacteria > Sphingomonadales > Sphingomonadaceae > Novosphingobium > Novosphingobium sp. 11B. The sequence goes on from NZ_BAAILP010000181.1 coordinate 21,453, forward strand.
CGGTGGCGGCGCTGCTTTTCCTGGTGATCGGCCTGTGGCTGCTCGCACAGACGGCGGGCCTGCTGGACTAAAACGACGAAGGGGCCGCGGCAAGGCGGCCCCTTCGTTTCATCATACCCCAGCCACGATTACCACCCTATCGTCATTGCGAGCGCAGCGAAGCAATCCAAGGCCGCGCAAACCGCCCTGGATTGCTTCGCTGC
>NZ_BAAILP010000182.1:0-3459 GCF_054589055.1 Novosphingobium sp. 11B
CCACACTCAACCCAACATCGAGGTGATCCACGCTCGCTTCGCGGCACTCGCCAAGAAATGGGCGCCGCGCCCGCGGAAACCCAAATAACCCTACGTCAACGCCGCCTTCCGTCGGCGCTTACGCCTAAACTGCGCAGCGCCGAGGGGAATCACAATCGCTCTATGACAGTTCCTGCCTTGCGGGTGCGCATTCCGCTCCTGACAGGATTGCTGCTCGCCAACCCACTTGGCGCCCGCGGGCCAATTCATCCGCAATGGAAAAATATGGCTAACCACGAAATTGAGGTCGTCTACTTCGATGCGCCGTCGGTTGTGAGGACCACGCTTGAAAGCGGTGCAGTCAGGATTCCTCGTGTCTTCGCAGACTTTCAGAAGGTACAGCGTATCGACATGGCCCGTTACGGCAAGAGTGGCCATTCAGTTCACGACCTAGGCGAAAGCTGTCATTCCCGCAGCTTCGCTCGCTCAAGCAAGGGAGGCCGAAAGTCGAGGCACGCCACCCAAGCAGACGCATAAAATCAATGACTTATGACCGTCATGTCTCCCGTGCGGCTTCCTGTGGGAAAGCCGTGCGCACGTGATGACCATGCAACCACGAAGCCAACGCATGTCAACGCGAGCATGGCCCAGGGAAATGCTGCGACACCCCAAGTCTCAAGCATAAAACCGCCAGCAAGGCCTCCCGCTGCGATCACACCGTTCCAGGCAACGACATTCATCGACAGAGCCGTGTCCGCGCTGTCGCCGGCAGCATCTGCGAGGGCGGTCTGGAGCAAAGTTGCCGCGCCGCCAAAAGTCAGCCCCCAGATCACAGTGCAGGCGTAGATGACGATGACGGACCTAGCGCCCAGCACAAGTGTCACCGTGACCAGTGCAAACAAAGCAAGACTCGCCAGCACGGTCGACCGCAGGAAATGGTCCACCAGCTTCCCGGTCACCCATATTCCGGCCAACGCGGTCATGCCAAATGTGAGCAGGACGAGATCCACACGGTCTGCCAGGCCAGCAGGCGTCACGAACGGCGCCACGTAGGTATAAAGGATGTTGTGTGCGAGCATCCAGCTGACGACGACGCCCAGGACGGGACGGACCCCCGGTGTCGTGAGAACGCGGTAAAGCGGCATTCGCGCACTGCGGGCCTGACCGGGATAATCGGGAACCTTCGCCAGCACCCACAAGATCAGCACGATCGTCAGCAGTGACATCACACCAAAAGCAGAACGCCAGCCGACTGCGGCACCCAGCCAAGTTCCGAAGGGAACACCGAGTGACAAGGCTACAGGCGTTCCAACCATGGCAATCGCCATCGCTCGGCCCTGTTGTTCGGGTGCAACCATCCGGCGCGCATATCCCGCCAGCAGGCTCCAGGCCAACCCCGCCGACATGCCGGCCATGAAGCGGGCGGCCATCGTGAGCACAACGTCGTGCGAGAGTGCAGTGATCGAATTGAAGACGAGGAAACCGACAATCGTCAGCAACAACACGCTGCGCCGCCGCCACCCCTGCGTCGCAATGCTGAGCGGAATGGCAGCGATCAGCGAACCGACGGCATAAGCGGTAACAGTTTGTCCCGCGAGCGCTGATGAAATGTCCATGCTCGAGGATATTTGCGGCAGCAGTCCAGCCGGCAAGGTTTCGGTGGCGATGCAGATGAAGCCAGTCATCGCAAGCGCGAGAAGTGCGGAAACTGGCATGGGATCACTTGCCCGGTTGCATTCTTCGTTCGGCATGGAAACCTTCACACTTATGGATTGATCGATCCACAACTACGCAGGTGACAGCCGAATGGCAATGATTTATAGATTGATCAGTCCATAAATGAGGATGGCATGCCGCGCACAGGACGCCCACGCACTTTTGACCGAGACGGCGCCATCGATGCGGCCATGACGCTTTTCTGGGCCCAAGGTTATGAGCCGACATCCTTGTCGCAGCTCAGGTCCAGCATGGGGGGGCTATCGTCGGCCAGCTTCTATGCGGCTTTCACGTCCAAGGAGGCGCTGTTCCAGGATGTCGTGGACCGTTATATCGGATCCTATGGTCAAGTGACCGCAAGCCTCAAGGACGATACGCTCGCCCCGCGCAATGCGATCGAGACGGCATTGCGCAAATCGGCCGCTATGCAAACGGCGCAGTCGCATCCCCCAGGCTGCTTGATCATACTTGGCGCCAACAATTGCTCGCCAGAAAATCGGCAGGTCGAGGCGATCCTGGTACAGGAGCGTCAACGCAACCGCCAAGGGATCGAACGGCATGTCGAGAGAGCCAGAACGAACGGAGAGTTGTCACCAAGTACTGACACGGCCGCAATGGCACGGATGTTTAGCACCTTCCTGAGCGGTATGTCAGTCGAAGCCAGAGATGGCGTACCTTTATCGCAGATTGACGCAGCGATTACGTCGTTGATGCGGCTTTGGGATCAGGCTGCTGTCTGACGCTGGGGCTGATGCGTGACTGACGGGGAGCGAACGCCGGATCATAGGACACCGCATAATTCACGTAGCCACCCTCGTGCATGGTACGAAGTCGCCTTGGCGCTTCAATGCAGGAGGGTGCCCGATGTCGATGCAGGATTAGACGTGAGTGACAAGACGACGCATATCTGCGTGGTCGATGCCGATGGTAAAGTTTTTCCGATGCGATGTTGTCGCGAGCGATCCCGATGTTTTGGCCAAGTGGCTGCCCCGGCATTGCGCGGATCTCGTGCGCGTAGTGTTGGAAACAGAAACGCGATCGACCTTTCTCTATCATGGACTGGCCGAGCGTGGTGTCGCGGTGGAGTGTATATGTGCGCGGCGCGCCAAGGGCGTCCTATCTGCACGTGTGAACAAGGGCGATGTCCACGACGCAGAGGGACTTGCTCAGTTGGCACGCACCGGCTGGTTCAAACGAGTCCACATGATGGCGTTGGCCACGCATATCGCCCGGGCCGAGCTGCGCATCCGTGCCCAGCTCATCACCGCGCGGACATCCATGGCCAACCAACTGCGTGGACTTTTACCAGGCTGCGGAAAAAGGGTTGGCAGAGCCGGCCATTGGCCTCGCTTTCGCCGTTTTCTAGCCCAAGGCGTCAGTCATTCTGGGAGGTAACCTTCCAGAATCCGGTCGTTTTTGACCGGCCTCGGGCGCTATGAGGCGCAGGCCTAGGTTGCGCCCAGCAGTTTCGGCAGCCTGACGAGGTTGTAGGCGGCAGCGGTGAGCGTGAAGGACCATCCGACGCGATCTTGCCCACGGTGTCGGGTTTTTCGCATGGTGCCGCAGGTTTTTGCCCATCCGAACACTTCCTCGATCCGCTTGCGGATTTTCTGGGAGAGGCCGTAGCCGGGATGGCGTGTCGTACGCCCGTCAATGGCAGAACGGCGATTGGTGTTATTCTGGGCCACGTGCGGGGTGACGTCCATCTCGCGCAATGCCTCGACGAAGGCGGCGGTGTCGTAGTTCTTGTCCGCGCCCAGCGTG
>NZ_BAAILP010000183.1:0-3313 GCF_054589055.1 Novosphingobium sp. 11B
CATCCCAGCGAAGGCTGGGACCGCTGTCAAATCTTTAGGCGCTACGTGGCGTTAGCACTTTGCAGCAGAGGGTTGGGCTCTACGCGGCCAGCGGTCCCAGCCTTCGCTGGGATGACGGGCGCTGTCCTTTGACGTCAGCTCAGCCCTTCAACTCGGCCTTTTTCTTCTTCATCGCGTCGTGGAAGCGGTCGGCCCAGCCGGGCTTGACCAGTTGCTCTCCGCGCACGAGACGCAGTTCGCCATCGGCCACGTCGCGGGTGACCGCGCTGCCCGCCGCCACGATCGCATCGGCGCCGATCTTCACGGGCGCCACCAGCGCGCTGTTGGAGCCGATGAAGGCGCGTTCGCCGATCACAGTCTTGTGCTTGAAGTAGCCGTCATAGTTGCAGGTGATCGTGCCCGCGCCGATGTTGGCGCCCGCGCCGACCACCGCGTCGCCGAGGTAGGTGAGGTGGTTGGCCTTGGCGCCTTCGCCCAGCACGGCGTTCTTCATCTCGACGAAGTTGCCGATCTTGGACCCGGCCTTGAGCACCGCGCCGGGCCGTAGGCGAGCGTAAGGTCCAATGGCGACGCCGCTTTCGAGCGTTGCGCCCTCGAGGTGCGAGAAGGCGTGAATGACGACGTTATCGGCGACGGTCACACCGGGGCCGAACACCACGTTGGGCTCGACGGTGACGTCTCGGCCGAGCTTCGTGTCCCAGGCGAAGAATACGGTTTCCGGCGCGATCAAGGTCACACCGTCTGCCATGGCCTGAACCCGGCGCGTCTTCTGCCAGCGCGCTTCGGCCTCGGCGAGTTCGCCGCGGCTGTTGATGCCGCCGACTTCGTCCGGGTCGTCAGTGACGATCACCGCGCAGGCGCGTCCTTCGAGCGTGGCGATATTGACGATGTCGACGAGGTAGTATTCGCCCTGCGCGTTCTCGTTGCCGACTTTGGCGAGCAGGTCGAACAGGTCGGCCGACTTCACCGCCATCAGGCCCGAGTTGCACAAGCGGCAGGCGCGCTGTTCCTCGGTGGCGTCCTTGTACTCGACCATCATCGCGATGCGCCCGTCGTCATGGGCGAGCACGCGGCCGTACTGCAGCGGGTCTTCGGGCTGGAAGCCGAGCACGACCACTGCCGGGGCATCCTCGGCATGGAGGCGGGCGATCATCGCGTGCATCGTCTCTTCGCGGACAAAGGGCACGTCGCCGTAGAGGATCAGCACGTCGCCGTCGAACCCCGCCAGCGCGCCCTCGGCCTGTTGCACCGCGTGGCCGGTGCCGAGCTGCGGCTCCTGCACCGCGATCGTCGCGCGGCTCCCCAGCGCCTTTTCCAACTGCTCGCGCCCATGCCCGGCGACCACGACCTGCCGCTCGGGAGCCAACTGCGCGGCGCTCGCCAGCAGATGTTCCAGCATCGGGCGGCCGGCTACGGGATGGAGCACCTTGTGCAGGTCGCTCTTCATGCGGGTGCCCTTGCCGGCGGCGAGGACGACGATTGCGAGGGGGTTACTGGCCAAAGTCATGGGTGCTCTCCTGCCAGCAAATTGTTGCGGTTTCCATCCCGAGCCTGCATTGCTTGGCGCAATGACCAGCTTTCCTTTTCAGATCGTCGGTTTCGACCTCGACGGAACCCTTCTCGACAGTCTCGGCGACCTTGGCCACGCGGTCAATCACGCCCTTTCTCTGGAAGGCCGCCGACCGGTCCCGCGCGAGGAAGTGCGCGGGTTCGTGGGCGGCGGCGCGCGCAAGATGCTCGCCAATGCGCTCGTCGCGACGGGCGGCGCGGTGGACGATGTGCGCTTCGAGGAACTGCACGATGCGCTGCTCGCCTTCTATGAGGCGAACATCGCGGTCGAGACCTGCCTGTTCCCCGGCGGCACGGCTATGCTGGACGAACTGGCTGCGCGCGGCGTGAAGATCGCCGTCGTCACCAACAAGCTGGAGCGGTTCGCCACGAAGATCTTCGGCGAACTCGGCCTGTCGGAGAGGTTCTACACGGTGATCGGCGGTGACACCCTCGGTCCCGGCCGGGCCAAGCCGCGTCCCGACCTGCTGCAGCTCATGCTGGAACGCAGCGGGGAAGGGCGTGCGGCCTATGTCGGCGATACCACGTACGACACGCGCGCAGCGGCGGCGGCGGGGCTGCCGTGCGTCGCAGTCAGTTTCGGTTTCAACGACCTGCCGCCGGGCGAACTCGGCGCGGCGGCGGTGATCGATCATTTCGACCAGCTCGTCCCCGCGCTCGAGCGGATCGGCAACAACGCGGGGCCGATACCCGCCTGACCCGCTTGCCCGCCCGGCGGCTTCGTGCGAGCCCTCCGTTCGAAAGAGGGAGAGCCGACGATGCCGACACCGGGTGAGAAGCTGCGCGCGCTGATCGAGAACGGCGAGCATTTTGTCGCCGCCGAGGCCTACAGCGCGCTCACCGGGCGGATTGTGCAGCAGGTCGGATTCAAGGCGGCCTATCTTGGCGGCCATGCCTGCTCGGCGTTTCACTATGCGGTGCCCGACAACGGCATCTTCAGCCAGATCGAGCAGATCGATCAGGCGGGCCGCATCGCGCAGGCCATGGATATTCCGCTGATCGCCGACGCCGATACGCTGGGCGAGACGGTGGCCGATGCATACCGCTTCACGAAGATGTACGTCGCGGCGGGAATCGCCGGGTATCACGTCGAGGACGAGGTGAACCCCAAGCATTCCAAGCACGTCAACGGCTTGTGCTCGATCGAGGAGATGCAGTGCCGGATCGAGGCCGGGGTGAAGGCGCGGGGCGACTCGGGCCTGGTGATCATCGCGCGCTGCGATGAACTCTACACCAGCGCCAATGGCGGCGGCGGTTCGGGCTCGGTGGAAGAGGCGATCCGGCGGGGGCACGCTTATGCCGAGGCGGGGGCCGACGCGATCGTTTTCGCCAGCGCTCCGCCCGAGCAGCAGGGCGAGGTCATCCCGCATATGCCGATCCCGGTTTGCACGCTTGGGTTCAACTTGCCAGATACGGGGTTCACGCTTTCGACCGGGTGGGGCTGGGTCTCGGCGGCGGTGAACCACCTGAAGATGGCGCGCGAACTGATGGAAACCGGCTCGGTCGCCAGCGCGATGGACGCTTTCCGGAACTTCCCCGAGAAGTACGACCTGATCGATCAGAAGCTGTATGATGATCTCATCGTCGACTGGGCGGAGCGGACCGGCAAGCCGACGCGGCCCAATCACGCGCGGTAACGAATCCGGGACTGAGGGCAGTTTGCATTGCGGGGGCTTCGACAAGCTCAGCCTGAGCGGGATTTAAAGATCCGCTCTCAAACCCGCGCAGGCTGAGCTTGTCGAAG
>NZ_BAAILP010000183.1:3441-6387 GCF_054589055.1 Novosphingobium sp. 11B
GACGACGAGTCACTTCGGCTCCGTCACATCCTTCGGCAGCGCCAGCACCTCCAGCCCGGCCTCGGGCGTGAGGTAGCGCTGCGCCATCGCCTGCACGTCCGCCGGGGTAAGCGCCAGCAGCCGTTCGCGCGCATTTTGGAAACGCTCGATCCGATCGGGCTGGGACTGCGCGTGGTCGACGAGTGCCATCCAGCCCGCATTGCTCTTGAGCGCGTTGGCGAGGCTTTCGATCATCGGCTGCCGCGCGCGCAGCAGGATGTCGGCGCTGACCGGGGCCTTGCGCAGATCGTCCAGCACCTGCCGGATCGCCGCGCGTGTCGCGGGCACTTCGGCGACGTCCACCGAGGCGTTGACCGAGAAGGTGCCGTAGCCTGTCCACTCGTGCGAAAGCTGGCTCGATGCCGAGGGCGAGTAGGCCTTGCCCAGCGCCTCGCGCAGCTGGTCGGTCAGCTCGACGCGCATGACCCGTTCGAGCAGTTCGAGTTCGAGCGCCTCGACCGGATCGGCATCGTCGCGCGTGGGCCAGGTGATGCGCAGCAGCGCCTGATCGGCCGGGCCGGTATGCCGCACGATCCGCGCCGAGCGATCCTTCGCGAAGAGGCGCGGGGGCTGGCCGGTCTCGCCGTGGAAGACCGTCTCGCGCGCGGGTAGGGCGCCGAACGTGCGGGCGACCAGCGCGATCGCGGCGTCTTCGTCGATGTCGCCGACGAGGCCGATCTCGATCGCGCCGCGGGCCAGCCGATCGCTCACGTCGGTCTTCAGCTTGGCATAGGACAAGTGGCGATAATCCTCGACGTTGCCGAGGCTGAAACGCGGGTCGTCGTCGCTGAGGATGCCGCCGATGCGGGCCGCGAGCGCGGAGGCCGGGGTCGCATCAAGCTGCGCGAAGTAGTTGTTGATCGCCTGTCGATAGCGCACTTCGCCTTCGGGCCGGTAACCGGGGTCGGTGACCAGCGCGGCTAGCAGCTGCAGCTGGATTTCGAGGTCGCGCGGGGTCGTCGTCACCCGCGAATCGAAGCTCGCCGCCGCGCTCGACAACCCGAGCCCGACGCTGCGCCCGGCGAGAATCGTGTCGAGCGAATCGCGGCTGTGCTTGCCGAGGCCGCCATCGTCGAGATTGGGCACCAACTGCGTCGCATGCGGGTTCTCGCGCGTGTTCAGCCGGTCGCCGCCGTCGATGGCGAGGCTCACGCGCACGCGGTCCTTCTCCAGATCGGTCTTGCGCAAGTTGAGCATGACCCCGTTGGCGAACCGCACCTCGCGGATGCCGAGGTCTTCGCGCCGGGTGTCCGATACCACCTGACCGGCCGGGCCGAAATCGGTGTAGGCGAACTGCGCGGTATCGGCGCCGGTTTCCTTGTCGATTTTCGCGCGCATGACCTCGCGCCAGGCATCGCGCAGCGCGGTTTCACCGCCTTCGGGCGCCTTGCGGCCCTGGAAGCGGATCAGCGGCGCATCAAGTGTCAGCGCCTCGCGCTTGAGCGCGGCCAGCACGGCGTCGGGGGTGATCTGCGGGGCGAAGCGCTCGAAGCGTTCCAGCCCCGACTGCGGGGTGGAGGGCACCATCTCGTCATCGACCAGCGAGAGCGCCAGCGCCGTCAGCATCGCATTGCTGCGCGTCGAGGCCGAGGCTGCGGCATTGACGATGCCGGTGCGCACTTGCGCCACCTGTTCGGCGACTTCGGCCGCCGAGAAGCCGTAGGCGAGGGCGCGGCGGTATTCGATTCCGGCTGCCTCTAGCCCGGCGCGCCACTTGCCGTCTACGGTGTCGATGATGATGCGGGTCGAGCGCGCCGCCTTGAACACGTCGCCGGTGCCGAAGCCCGCCCCCCGAAACGGCGGCTCGGCGCTGCGGGCGAGGCGCTGGAGGCGGCGGTTGACGATGTCGTAGCCGATCGAGCGCAGCAGCGTCTCGCGGCGCTCGGCGATCGAGTCGGGTTCGTCCTGATAAGTCCCGTTGCGCTGGACGGTGACGCGCTCGGACAAGGCCGGGTCGAGATAGACGCCGGTGCGCGCCTTGTCCTTCGCCTTGACCGGGCCGGGGAAGGGCTGGGGCTCGGCGGGCCTTGCGGTCCAGTCGTTGAAATGGCGCAGGATGCCGGCCTCCACCGCAGCGACGTCGAAATCGCCGACCACCACGAGGGTGACGTGGGCGGGGACGTATTCGCGTTCGTAGAAGGCGCGCAGGGATGCGGCGTCGGCGGCGTTCAGGGTTTCGACGGTGCCGATGGGAAAGCGCTGGGCGTAGAGCGACTTGGGGTAGAAGAACCGCGTCGTGTCGATGGCGTTGCGCAAGGCCCAGGAATTGCGGTCGCGCATTTCCGCCAGCACGACGCCGCGCTCGCGGTTCACCGCCTCCTGCGAGATGGTGAGATTGCTCGCGGTCTCGCGCATCAGCATCAGCGCGGTGTCGATCAGAGCGGGGTCATTGCGGGGCAGGTCCAGCTTGTAGAGCGTGCGGTCGAAGCTGGTCGAGGCATTGGTGTCGGCGCCGAAGGCCAGCCCCTCGCGCTCCAGCAGCGGCACCATCTGGCCCTCGGGCACGCGCTGCGAGCCGTTGAAGGCCATGTGTTCGAGGAAATGCGCGAAGCCCTGTTCGGCAGGGGATTCGTCGAGCGATCCGGCATCAACGTCCATGCGCACGATCGCGGTTCCGGCGGGCGTCGCGTTGTGGCGGACGATGTAGCGCATGCCGTTGGCGAGGCGGCCGAAGCGGAAATCGGGATCGACCGGGATGTCGCTGCGGTCGAAGGCCCAGACAGCCTCTTGGGCGGGTTTGTCCTTTGCAGCCAGTGGCATGGGAGCCAGTGCGACAAGGAGCGCGATCAGGGAAACTCTCATCGCCTTGAGGAGTGCCAAGGCCGGAAGGCGAAGGCAAGTACGTTCCTCCCTGTCGCGCAGCGATGGGGAGGGGGACCGCCGCCGCAGGCGGTGGTGGAGGGGTTT
>NZ_BAAILP010000184.1:0-4027 GCF_054589055.1 Novosphingobium sp. 11B
GTGGCGAACTTCCAGTTGGTTTCGAGGTCGATCTTCATCCAGAACACGCGCACGGCGGTGTCCATCGGGTAGTTCTTGTAAAGGTCCGGCATCGGCGACAGGAAGTCGAGCAGTTCGGGCGCTTCATCGTCCATCGTGTACCAGACGAAACCGCCCCAGGTGGCGCAGCGCAGTTCCTTGAGCTTGAGCTTGCCGCAGGGGTTGCCTTGCGGGAAGTCCTGCGGGTCCTGCGCATAGTTCAGAACGCCGTCCTTGCCCCAGACCCAGCCATGGTAAGGGCACTGGAACGAGTCCTGCGAACTGGCGTCCCACACCAGCCGCATGCCGCGGTGGCGGCACGAATTGTAGAACGCCTTGATCGAGCCGTCGTCCTGCTTAACGCAGAAGACGGACTCGTTCATGAAGTTGTGCACGACGTAGTCGCCCGGCTCCTCCAGCTCGGCCGTGCGGCCGGCGACGTGCCAGATGCGGGTCCACATGTGGTCCCATTCGCGCTGCATGAATTCAACCGAGGTGTAGCGGTCGCCGGTGATCGGGTCGCCGCGAAGATTGTCGGCGTTGCGCCCATCAATCATCAGCGCGTCGATGTCTTGCCTTCCCATCTCTGCTCCTTTCGGAACCTCTTGCCGGGTCCGTCTCGTCACGGAGCAGGATAACAAAACTGGTCGATCGACCTGCCTGACAAAACAGACAGGGCCTGACACGGTCGTCAAGTGCCCTTCAGACTCTCCAGTCCGCTGGCGAAGAAACGCAGCGCCGGGGCCGCCATGTCCTCCAGCCGCGCAACCGAATGGTGGCCCGCGCTAATGTCGTCGAGGAAGCCGGGGTCCTGCACCATGAAGATCAGCGCCGCCTCGATCAGATAGACGCCCGCCAGAAGTTCGCGTTCGGCGATGTCGGGCCGGTATTCGCGCAGCCGGTCGATCAGGATCTGCGACACCACGCTCAGCTTGGCGAGGATCGGGCGCAGTTCAGGCAAGCGGTACGAACTCATCAGGTGCGAGGTCATGACCATGTAATTGCGCAAGGGGTCGTCGAGGCGCGAGGCCGCCTGCAGGAACGGCAGGATGAAAGCGGTCACGATCTCCTCCAGCCCGAACTTCCCGCCCGCCTCGGCACGCGCGAAGCTGGCGGCGATGGTGCCGCGCAACAGGTCGAGCTTGCGCTCCAGCACGGCATCGAGGATCAGGTGCTTGTTGCCGAAGTGGTAATGGACCAGCCCCATCCTCACGTCCGCTGCCCTGGCGATGTCGCGCAGCGAAGTGCCGATATAGCCGCTTTGCGCGAACAGCACCTCGGACGCATCAAGGATACGGTTTCGTGTCGCTTCCCCCTTGGTCGAGGTCGAATAGCGGCCGGAGGTGCCCATTTCCGTCATGCAACCGCCATTGCTCTAATTTGTCAAACCGACAACCCGTTTCACATGCCGGATGCGTCCCAGTGTCAGGCGCGAGGATACGATACTGCCGTTGCTTCCGGCAGTGCAGGTGGAATGCAGCGCGCCGCATCGCCGGCGCATTACGATTACGCGATCCGCACGGGCCTTTGGGCGGCGACCTCAAGCTGGCGAGCATGGAAACGCTTCGACTAGGTGCCGGGCCGCAAGCCGAACGATACCGTCATTACCCCTGCCCTCCCCAGACTTCCGAGGCCGCCAGCACGGCGAAGCGGCCACCCGCCTGCAGCAGCGCATCCTCGTTTTCTTTGGGGGAAGGCAGAAAACGGCGATCGAAGGTGAGCTTGATAAAGTCGAGGAATGCCCGGACCCGCGCGGTGCTTCCCGTCTCACTGTGTCCAACAAGCCAGAGGTCGCAGACAGGAGCAGTCTCGCGCCGATCGAATCTCACGAGCGTGTCGCTAGTCTCTCCCAATATCTCGGGAAGCAGGGCAAGACCCATGCCCGCTTCGCAGAACCGGGTCAGAGCGAGGTAGCTGTCCGTCGAAGCAACGATCTCGCCCACCGGCAGCTGCTCGAGCATCCATGCGGTCTCGCCCACCAGGAATTCGTGGTCACGGTGCATGTAGTGCACGGACAGCGTCAGGAGATCGTGGCCGGTGCCAGGCGGCGACAGGGCATGCCGCGTCAGATAGGATGGGTCGGCGTAAGTACCGAACTTGACCACCCCCAGCTTGCGCAGCTTGCTGCTGCCCTTGGTGGGACGCGCGAGACGGATGGCGACATCGACCATCTCCCGCTCAAGATCGACGAAGTAGTGCTCGGTCGTGATGTCGAGATGGATTTCGGGATAGAGCGTACGGAAGATATGGAGATCGGGTGCCAGCCAGCCCGCGAACACGTCCATCATCGTCACGCGTACCGTGCCGCTTTGCCGCGCGCCGAGGCCATTGAAAAAGGACTGCGAAGACGCCTGCATCCGCACTGACGGTACTAATCCCGCAGACCGGACCGCGATCCCACCAGTGTGTCGCTCCGCAGGCGCCGGAGACGTCTCCACCCGGATAAACGCCGACGGATCCGGCAACTGCCCCGTGCTCCGCTGCCCGTTCGCACTCTGGCGCTCCTGATACTTCCTGACCCATTTGCGCAGTTGGTTGGCGTTGACACCATGCTCCAGCGCAAGCCTCGCCACCGATATGCCAGGCTCGAGGCACGCCTCGACCAACCGTACCTTCCCCGCACGACCATAATAGCGCCGGCCGTCACTCGTCACCCTTACAACCTCGAGCCCATAGGAGCCCACCGGTGCCATCTCCATGTGTCCACCTCTTCCTTGGTGGACACATCCTTCACACCGCGTCACTCAACCGAACAGGTGCGCGGAAATTCACGCTTACGGATAAGCTCTCAGAGCCGGACGGCATTATCGTCCGGCTCTGAGAGCATCATTCCTTCAGAGTGAATCTATCGCCAGAATAGACCCTTACCGCATTGCCGCGTTCGAGATCCTGATGGGTCTGCCATTGCGACCTTTTTGCGCCATCATTGGCTTGTCCGTGCCGTTCTTCCAACATGATCGCCAATTTCATCCGTGCTAGCCTTCGGTTGGCGTGTTGGGATCGTTGCTCCTGAGCCGTGGCCACGAGACCAGTCGGCCGGTGCGTGGCCCGAACCGCACTGTCTGTCTTGTTGACATGCTGGCCACCCGGTCCGCTGGCGCGCATCGCCTGATAATCGATGTCCTCATTTTTCAGGTCGATGAGCGCGTCAGGTTCGGGCGCAAGCTCTACGCCAACAAACCAGTTCCGCCGCTTGTGGCGTGGGCGGAAGGGACTGGTCCCGATCCACTGGTTGGAACCTGTGCGCTTCGCAGCAAAGGCCGATGCTGCCTCGCCCCGGATGCGGAGGAGGATCGAGGACGACAAATCCTCCAAACCATCGAGCGCTTCGCATTCAAGGCCCATGCCCCAAGCCTCCTTTGCAAAAGCGCGCGCCAGTTGGGCCACTACCCATTGGCATTCCTTGGGGCCTTTGCCCGCCGTGATGTGCAGGATCACTTCGTTCATGCCGCCCTCGTCTTGTAGCTGAGAAGGGGGCGAAGCTTGGCGATGACACGGATCAGGCCGGCTCCCTCCAGATCGGCGATGACCATGCCAATGTCCTTGTAGGCATCGGGAGCCTCTTCGAAGATCAACCTGCGATCTTCGCAGATCACATGGCTGCCAAGAGCTGTACGCTGCATATCCGCGACGTTGAAGCGTCGCGAAAGGCGGGCGTGGGCATCCTTGCGGCTCCACTTGCGGCCGGCGCCATGAGCCAGCGAATGGAGAGCCTTGTCGGCATCATCCACTATGGGTTCAACCAGATAACTGAAATCCCCTCGCGATCCGGGGATGGCGACCAGACCCCGATCAGCAGGCGCAGCGCCCTTGCGGTGCAGCCACCCGCCTTGATGCGGGGTCACGCTGTTATGGCAAATGTCCAGCACCGGACGGCCGTCGATGCCTAGACCCAAGTTGAACAGTGCTAGCGGAACACGCAGGGAACGCGAGACCATAAGTATCTGATTTTGCGGTGAGTGGATTTGGCGGCAAAATCGGGTGTGCTAACAACATTTTTGCTGTGACT
>NZ_BAAILP010000185.1:0-299 GCF_054589055.1 Novosphingobium sp. 11B
GAATTCATGCAGCGCGAATGGGACCACATGTGGACCCGCATCTGGCACGTCGCCGGCCGCACGGCCGAGCTGGAGGAGCCGGGCGACTACGTCGTGCACAACTTCATGAACGAGTCCGTCTTCTGCGTTAAGCAGGACGACGGCTCGATCAAGGCGTTCTACAATTCGTGCCGCCACCGCGGCATGCGGCTGGTGTGGGACGCCAGTTCGCAGGACTCGTTCCAGTGCCCTTACCATGGCTGGGTCTGGGGCAAGGACGGCGTTCTGAACTATGCGCAGGACCCGCAGGACTTCCCGCA
>NZ_BAAILP010000186.1:0-7019 GCF_054589055.1 Novosphingobium sp. 11B
AGGCCCCGAGGTTGGGCGCTTTGCCTCGGGGCCTTCGACAGGCTCAGGCTGAGCGAGGTTTAGAGGGCGGGTTGGACGCGGAGCGATTTGCACCTGACGGTTCGCCTTCGCGCCATCTTGCTCTAGGACAGCACCATGGACATCGCTCTCTCGCTTCTCGTGCTCACCGTCATCGCGCTCGTGCTGGGAGCGATCGCGCTGCTGCGGCGCGGCGGCTACCGCAAGCAGGCGGTGCTGATGCTGGTGCTGGCAGGGGTGATGATCGTCAACATCGCAATCTGGACGCTACCGGGCCGCGATGGCCGGTCGCTGTCGAGCGAGGCGAAAAAGGAACAGGCGCCGGAGTGATGCTCCGACGCCTGCGATGAATTTTCCTGACCTGACGGATTACTTGATCGGGCAATCCGGCGCGAGGCGCATGTCGAGGTAGTTGTCGACCGAGCGCATCAGTTCGGGCGTCTCGTGCTCGAAGAAGTGGTTCGCGCGCGGGATTTCGTCGTGATGGATGGTGATGTGCTTCTGCGTGCGCAGCTTGTCGACCAGCTTCTGCACCGCGTTCGGCGTGACGACCGTATCGCCGGTGCCCTGGATGATGATGCCCGAAGCCGGGCAGGGCGCGAGGAACGAGAAGTCGTACATGTTGGCCGGCGGCGCCACCGAGATGAAGCCGCGAATCTCCGGACGGCGCATCAGCAACTGCATGCCGATCAGCGCGCCGAACGAATAGCCCGCGATCCAGGTGGTCGAAGCCTCGGGATGGATCGACTGCACCCAGTCGAGCGCCGCCGCCGCATCGGACAGTTCGCCGATGCCGTTGTCGAAGCTGCCCTGGCTGCGGCCGACGCCGCGGAAGTTGAAGCGCAGCGTCGCGAAACCGCGCGCCACGAAGGTCTTGTACATGTGCTGGGTGATGCGGTCGTTCATCGTGCCGCCCGCCTGCGGGTGCGGGTGGAGGATCATCGCCACCGGCGCGCGCGGGCGCGTTGCGGGCTGGAAACGACCTTCGAGACGACCTTCGGGACCGGGGAAGATGACTGCGGGCATAGGTGTTTGCGGCCTGACTTGTTGAAACTCCCGCGAGTCGCTGTGCAGCGATCCGTCGCGGGAGTGGAAAAGAGGAAGGTTGGCTATATAGAAATATTCGTCCCAAAAACAACTTCGCAAGCAATGTCTCAGGCAATGGCCCTCCCGAACATCTATCTCGACCACGCGGCGACGACGCCGATGATGCCCTGTGCACGCGACGCCTGGCTGGAGGGAGCGGCGATCTGGGCCAATCCGTCGAGCCCCCACGCGGCCGGTCGCGGCGCCCGCGCGGCGCTGGAAGATGCGCGCGCGCGCGTGAAGGCGGCGCTGGGCTGGCAGGGCGAGGTGATATTCACTTCGGGTGCCAGCGAGGCGCTGGCGCTGGGTCTCGGCCGGGCCAAGGCGGAGCGGCGTCTGGTCTCGGCGGTGGAGCATGATGCGGTATTCCGCGCGGCGCCGGATGCGCAGGTCATTCCCGTCCGCGAGGGCGAAGTGGATCGCGAGGCGCTTGCCGCTGCGCTTACCGGGGCTGGACGGGCGGCGGTCGCGGTTCAATCGGTCAATTCCGAGACGGGGACGGCGCTGCTGCCCTATGCGGACAATCCATTGGTGCAGCAGGTGCGTGAGAGTGGCGGCCTGTTCCTTGCCGATTGTTCGCAGTCGGCGGGGAAGTCCGCTTTGCCGGATGCCGACATGGTGGTGCTTTCGGCGCACAAGCTGGGCGGCCCGATCGGCATTGGCGCGCTGCTGGTGCGCGACTTCGCTATGATCGAGCCCAGCGGCGGTCAGGAGCGCGGCTACCGCGCGGGGACTGAGAACCTGCCGGGCGCGCTGGGTTTCGCGGCGGCGCTGGAGGCGGGCGGCGTCGAAAGCTGGGCCACCAGCGCAGAGCAGCGCTTTGATTTCAGGAACCGACTGTCCGAACATGGGGAAGTAATCCAGCCCGGCGTGCAATGCTCGCACATCTTCGCCGTTGCCGCGCCTAAGATTTCTGCGACGGCCATGCTGATCAGGATGGATGCCAAGGGTTTCGCGATCTCGGCCGGAAGCGCCTGTTCGTCGGGCACGCTCAAGCAGAGTCGGGTGCTGCAGGGCTTCGGTATCGATCCCGATACGGCAAAGCGCACGGTCCGCATCTCGCTGGGCTGGAGCACGACGCCCGACGAACTGGATGCCTTCGCACAGGCCTGGGCCGAGGTGAATGCATGATCTACCTCGATTATCAGGCGACCACGCCGCTCGCCCCCGAAGCGCGCGAGGCGATGCTGCCCTGGCTGGCCGGACCGGAGTGGGAGCACGGCGCGGGAGGCTTTGCCAACC
Source organism: Novosphingobium sp. 11B (assembly GCF_054589055.1). Lineage (NCBI taxonomy): Bacteria > Pseudomonadati > Pseudomonadota > Alphaproteobacteria > Sphingomonadales > Sphingomonadaceae > Novosphingobium > Novosphingobium sp. 11B. The sequence continues at coordinate 2,347 of NZ_BAAILP010000186.1, forward strand.
CGCATAGCCCCCATCGCCCGGGCCGGGCCGCTGCCGCCGCCGTCGAGGTGGCCCGCGCGCAAGTCGCCGCGCTGATGCCGCCGGGCGGCCGGGTGATCTTCACCTCGGGGGCGACCGAGGCGATCAACCTTGCGATTCTCGGCAGCGGTGCAAGCCGCCTCGCGGTCTCGGCGATCGAGCATGCGGCGGTGCTCGATACCGCGCGCAGCGTCGATGCCGACCTGACCGTGTTGCCGGTCGATGGCGAGGGCCTCGTCGATGGCGAGGCGGGAATCGGAAATGCCGATCTCGTCGCGGTGATGCAGGTCAACAACGAGATCGGAACCGTCCAGCCGGTCGACCGTCTCGCCGAGCGGGCGCAGGCTGCCGGTGCGCTGTTCCTGTGCGACGCGGTGCAGGGCGTTGGCAAGGTCAGGGTGCCGCTGGGTGCCGCTATGGTAGCGTTGAGTGCCCATAAATTCCACGGTCCGAAGGGCATCGGGGCGCTGTGGCTGCGTGATGGACTGGGCCTCGCGCCGCTGATCCGGGGCGGCGCGCAGGAGCAGGGATTGCGCTCGGGAACGCTGAGCCCGATGCTCTGCGCAGGCTTCGGCGCCGCCGCGAAGCTGGCGAAAGAACGCATGGAGGAGGACGCCGTTCACGCTGCCGGTCTGTGGGAGCGGGCGAGGGAAATCCTTTCACGCTGGACACTTAACGGATCGGCGACGCACCGCTGGCACGGCAATCTCAACGTGCGCCTCGACGGACTAGACGTCGCGCGGCTGATGTCGGACCTGCGCGACCTCGCCTTTTCGGCAGGATCGGCCTGCGCCAGCGGATCGGGTAGACCGAGCCACGTGCTGCAGGCACTGGGTCTTTCGGATAGGGATGCCAAAAGCTCTATCCGTCTGGGATTCGGGCGATATAGTGAACTAAGGGAAATTGAGGATGCCTGCGCCAGAATAGAAGCCGCTGCGGCGGCGCAGGGAGTATAACTTGGTTGATGTCCTGTTTGTGAATATCGACGGATCGCGGGTCTCGGCGCAGGCCGAGCCGGGATCGCGCCTGCTGGAAGTGGCTCAGAACGCCGGGATGCCGCTCGAAGGAACGTGCGAGGGCCAGATGGCCTGCTCGACCTGCCACGTCATCATTTCGCCCGACTGGTTCGACAAGCTGATCCCGGCTTCGGACGACGAGGAGGACATGCTCGACCTCGCCGCCGGGGTGACGCGCACCAGCCGGCTCTCCTGCCAGATCCAGCTGACGGATGCGCTGGACGGGATCGCGGTGCGCATCCCCGGCGTCGTCAGGGACATGCAGATCGGCTGACCCTCATCAATCGGCCGAAGAGCGCCCCCGCCAGCGCAGCACCGCCCAGCGAATGGCGAGGCCGACGAGGCCCAGCGGAATCGTAACTGCGCCCAGCATGATCAGCATGGCGACGATCGTGCCTAGTACCGAGCCGACGCTGCCCAGCGCTCCCCGGATCGGCGCGAGGAAGCCGCCACTAGCGGGCGATCCCGCTTCGTAAGTCAGGTTCACGCGGCTGAAGTTCACGCGGTTCTGCATTTCCGCCAGCCAACTGCGCGCCTGGTCGATTTCCTCGTTCACTTGCGCGACGCCGCGCTCCGCCTCGACCAGTTCGGCGACGGTGCCCTTGCGCGTGGCGAGCACTTCCATCAGCCGGTCGCGCAGCACCGTGCGGGCGCGAAGACGCGCTTCGGTATCGACCATCTGCTTCGACAAGTCCTCGCCCGAGATGCCGCCGGACACCTGCGAGCCACCGGCGCTCCCCGCGACCCGGCCGAGTTCAGCTCCGAAGGCGCGTGCACGCGGTGCGGCGACTGCCAGCGACAGCGAGCCTGAAGCGTAGTTCCCCTCCGCGCTGCCCTGTTTCATGTCGAGAATCTGGCACTGCATCGGTCCCATTCGCTCGCACATGTCGGCCTGCTTGCGCTGGACTTCGGCGATGCGGTCGGCCGGCAGTCGATATCCGTATTCGTAGATATAGGCGATGCGAGGGGCGTTGGGTGCACTGACGGAGATCGCTTCGGACTTCTTGCCCTCCGCGCTCTGTCCGGCCTTCGGCGGCTCCTCGCGGATGTCCACGGTGGTCGCCCGCTGTTCGGAAGCAGGCTCGCTGCCGCAGCCGGAAATCGCGGTGGCGAGAAGGATCGGCAGCAGCAGCGAACGGCGCATCTTCATCCTCTTGAAACTCCCGCGATTCGCGTTCGAAGCTATCTCAGTCGCAAGTTCTGGAAAACGGCCGAAATCGGCTTTGGCCCCGGGCAGGGCGCTGCTAGTGTCCCGCCACCATGGTGACCACGACAGACGACGAATCCGATCCCTTCGACGCCATCGTCGATGCGCCCTTCGATGCGGCGCTGTCCGAGCGCTATCTCGTCTACGCGCTGTCCACGATCACCGCGCGCTCGCTGCCGGACCTTCGGGATGGCTTGAAGCCGGTCCACCGCCGTCTGCTCTGGGCGATGCGCCAGCTCAAGCTGGACCCTGCCAGCGCCTACAAGAAGTCCGCTCGCGTCGTCGGCGACGTCATCGGTAAGTACCACCCGCATGGCGACGCCTCGGTCTACGACGCGATGGTGCGTCTCGCGCAGGATTTCTCCCTGCGCTATCCGCTGGTGCAGGGCCAGGGCAACTTCGGCAACATCGACGGCGATAATGCGGCGGCCTACCGCTACACCGAAGCGCGCCTGACCAAGACGGCGATCCAGCTCATGGCCGGGCTGGACGAGGGCACCGTCGATTTCATCCCGACCTACAATGGCGAAGAGAGTGAGCCGGACATCTTCCCCGGCATCTTCCCGAACCTGTTGGCGAATGGCGCGACCGGCATCGCGGTGGGCATGGCGACGTCGATCCCCAGCCACAACGTCGCCGAGATCATCGACGCCACGCTGCTGCTGATCGACAATCCCCATGCCGAGCATGCGCAGTTGATGGAGGTCTTCAAAGGCCCCGACTTTGCGACCGGCGGCCTCGTTGTCGACAGCCCCGAGGCGATCAGCCATGCTTACGAGACCGGCAAGGGCGGTTTTCGCGTGCGGGCGCGTTTCTCGACCGGACGCGATGCGGACGGAGCGTGGGAAGAGACCGGCATCGAAAAACTGGGCTCGGGCCAGTGGCAACTGGTGGTCACCGAAATTCCCTACATGCTGCCGAAGGGCAAGCTGATCGAGCAGATCGCCGCACTGATCGGCGACCGCAAGCTGCCTATCCTGGAGGACATCCGCGACGAGAGTGACGAGGAAATCCGTCTCGTCCTGGTGCCGAAGAGCCGCAACGTCGATCCGGAATTGTTGAAGGAAAGCCTCTACAAGCTGACCGACCTCGAAAGCCGGTTCAGTCTCAACCTCAACGTGCTGGATTCTCACCGCACACCGGGCGTTCTGGGGCTCAAGCTGCTGCTGTCGGAGTGGGTCTATAGCCAGATCGACATCCTGCTGCGCCGCACCCGGCACCGGCTGGAGAAGATCGCCTCGCGCCTCGAACTGGTGGCGGGCTACATCATCGCCTACCTCAACCTCGACCGGATCATCGAGATCATCCGCACCGAGGACGAGCCCAAGCCGGTGATGATCGCAGAGTTCGAACTGACCGACCGCCAGGCCGAAGCCATCCTCAACATGCGCCTGCGCAGCTTGCGCAAGCTGGAAGAGATGGAACTGCGCAAGGAGCACGAGGAACTGCTGAAGGAGCAGGACGACCTCAACAAGCTGCTCGAAAGCCCGGCCCGCCAGCGCACCCGCATCAAGCGCGACCTCACCAACTTGCGCAAGGATTATGCCGAGGACACCGCGCTTGGCCGTCGCCGCACCACGATCGCGCAGGCCACGAAGACGGTCGAATTCAGCATGGACGCGATGATCGAGAAGGAGCCGGTGACGGTGATCCTCTCCGCGCGTGGCTGGATCAGGGCGGCCAGGGGGCATGTGGCTCTGGATGGCGACTTCAAGTTCAAGGAGGGTGATGGCCCGGCCTTCGCGTTCCATGCGCAGACCACCGACAAAATCCTGATCGCGCTGGACAACGGGCGGTTCTACACGCTTGGCGCTGACAAGCTGCCCGGAGCGCGCGGTTTCGGCGAGCCGATCCGCACGATGGTCGATATCGATGCCGAGGCGCACATCATCGAGGCGATCGTCTACAAGCCCAAGGCGCAACTGCTGCTGGCTTCCAACATCGGGCGCGGCTTCGCGGCGGAGATGGACGAACTGCTCGCCGAAACCCGCAAGGGCCGCGCGGTCATGTCCACCAAGCCCGGCGTCACGCTGACGACGGTGCGCGAGATCCCGGCCGAGCACGATCACGTCGCGGTGGTCGGCGACAACCGCAAGCTGGTGATCTTCAGCCTCGAGGAACTGCCGGTCATGGCCAAGGGGCAGGGCGTCACGCTCCAGCGCTACCGCGATGGCGGCATGGCCGATGTGACGACGCTCAGGCTGGAGGACGGCCTCTCGTGGACGATGGGCGGCGAGAGCGGCCGCACGCGAACCGAGAAGGACATGGCGCTGTGGAAGGTTGCGCGCGGTGCGGCCGGGCGCTTGCCGCCGAACGGGTTCCCGCGGGACAACAAGTTCCAGGGGTAGTGTAATGCTGCCGGGGCTTCGACAAGCTCAGCCTGAGCGGGATTCATAGCCCAATCTATCAAAGCCGCTCAGGCTGAGCTTGTC
>NZ_BAAILP010000187.1:0-2773 GCF_054589055.1 Novosphingobium sp. 11B
GGACTTGATCCGGGACCGCTGGCAAATCTTCAGGCGGTAGCTTGCGGGTGCGCGCGGCAAGGTGGGCTGGTCACGGCCAGCGGTCCCGGATCAAGTCCGGGACGACGTACGCGCCCTCCTCTCTTGCACATCTCATCGACAGAGCTGCACAATCCATCTCCGATTGATCGCCTGAACCGATGAGGCCAATCGGATCATCGTGCTTACAATCGTCACACCCCCGGCCTATCTGAGCTTCACCAGTTTCAACCACCCAACTGAGGGAACTACATCCATGGGTATCGTCGGCAGCACCATCAAGCCGTTCAAGAACACCGCCTTCCAGGCCGGTAAGGACTTCTTCGACGTCACCGAAGGCGACATCGCGGGCAAGTGGGCCGTGTTCTTCTTCTACCCGGCGGACTTCACCTTCGTGTGCCCGACCGAGCTGGAAGACCTCGCCGGTGAATACGCCACGCTTCAGGGCCTCGGCGTCGAAGTGTTCGGCGTTTCGACCGACACGCACTTCAGCCACAAGGCATGGCACGACACCTCGGACGCCATCGGCAAGTGCACCTACGCCTTCCTCGGCGACCAGAACCACAACCTTGCCAACAACTTCGGCGTGCTGCGCGAAGGCGTCGGCCTGGCTGATCGCGCGACCTTCGTGGTCGATCCGGACGGCGTGATCCAGCTGGTCGAAATCACCCCCGAGGGCGTGGGCCGCAACGCCAAGGAACTGGTCCGCAAGATCAAGGCCGCCAAGTACTGGCGCGAGCACCCCGGCCAGGTCTGCCCGGCCAAGTGGGAAGAAGGCGAAGCCACGCTGGCTCCCTCGCTCGACCTCGTCGGCAAGATCTAAGACCCCTGCAAATCCTCCCCGTGGCCGCAGGCCATGGAGAGGTAGCAGCCCCGCAAGGGGCTGACGGAGGGGGCGGGCCGCAGGGCCGCAGACGTCGCATTGCAGACGGGACCGCCCCGCCCCCCTCCACCATCCTTCGGATGGTCCCCCTCCCCGCTTCGCAGGGAGGATTCCCAACAAAGGAAACCTGACTCATGCTCGACGCCAACCTGAAGCAACAGCTCTCGCAATATCTCGGCATGCTGCGCGAGCCGATCGAGCTCGTCGCCTCCCTTGGCGATGACGCAAAGTCCACCGAGACCCGCGAGCTGCTGACCACCATCGCCTCGCTCTCGGACAAGGTCACCGCCACTTTCGACGGCGACGATGCGCGCCGCCCCAGCTTCATCATCCGCCGCGCCAGCGACGCCAGCGCCTGGGTACGTTTCGCCGGACTGCCGCTCGGCCATGAATTCACCTCGCTCGTCCTTGCCCTGCTGTGGACCGGCGGCCACCCGCCCAAGGTCTCGGACGAAGTTCTGGAGCAGGCCAAGGCCCTCGAAGGCTCGCTGACGTTCGAGATGTACTTCTCGCTCTCGTGCCACAACTGCCCCGACGTGGTGCAGGCGCTGACGCTGATCGCGCTCAACAACCCGCACGCCGACGTGACCCTGATCGAAGGCGGCACGTTCCAGGCGGAGGTCGAGGAGCGCGGCGTGATGGCCGTGCCCGCCGTCTTCCTGAACGGCGCGATGTGGGGTTCGGGCAAGATGAGCATCGAGGAAATCCTCGGCAAGCTCGACACCGGCGCCGACGCCAAGGCCGCCGCCAAGCTGGCCGAGAAGAAGCCTTTCGAGGTGCTCGTCGTCGGCGGTGGTCCCGCTGGTGCCGCAGCCTCGGTCTACACCGCGCGCAAGGGCTTCAGCACCGGTATCGCGGCCGAGCGCTTCGGCGGTCAGGTGCAGGACACCATGGGTATCGAGAACTTCATCTCGGTTCCCTACACCGAGGGCCCGAAGCTCGCCGCCGCGCTGGAATCGCACGTCGCTGAATACGACATCGACGTGATGAACCTGCAGCGCGCCGAAAAGCTGATCCCGGCGACGGAACTCGGCGGCTATCACGAAGTCGTGTTCGCCAACGGCGCTTCGCTGAAAGCCCGCTCGGTGGTGCTGACCACCGGCGCGCGCTGGCGGAACCTCGGCGTGCCCGGCGAGGCCGAGTACAAGAACAAGGGCGTGGCCTATTGCCCGCACTGCGACGGCCCGCTGTTCAAAGGCAAGCGCGTGGCGGTGATCGGCGGCGGCAACTCGGGCGTCGAGGCGGCGATCGACCTTGCCAACATCGTTGGCCACGTGACGCTGATCGAATTCGACGCCAAGCTGCGCGCCGACCAGGTTCTGGTCGACAAGCTGAAGTCGATGAAGAACGTCGATATCTTCACCAGCGCCCAGACCACCGAGGTCGAAGGCGACGGCGAGAAGGTCAACGCGCTGGTCTACAAGGACCGTAATTCGGGCGAAGAGCGCAAGGTCGAGCTGGAAGGCGTGTTCGTCCAGATCGGGCTGGTGCCCAACACCGAATGGCTGAAGGACTCCGGCGTGGAACTGACGGCGCGCGGCGAGATCGTGATCGACGAGAAGGCCGCCACCAACCTGCCCGGCGTGTTCGCGGCGGGAGACGTGACCACGGTGCCTTACAAGCAGATCATCATCGCCATGGGCGAAGGGTCGAAGGCGGCGCTGTCCGCATTCGATTACCTGATCCGCAACGAGGCTCCCGAGGAGATCGCGCAGGCGGCTCAGCAGGCGGCCTGAGCTTCAGCGTTCCAACGAGAGGCGGGCGGGGATCGCGAGATTCCCGCCCGTTTTTCGTGTGCGGATGGGGCTTCGACAAGCTCAGCCTGAGCGGTTTTAGAGGTGTTCTCTCCATTCCGCTCAGGCTGAGCTTGTC
>NZ_BAAILP010000188.1:0-458 GCF_054589055.1 Novosphingobium sp. 11B
CACGCTGGGCGCGGACAAGAACTACGACACCGCCGCCTTCGTCGAGGCATTGCGCGAGATGGACGTCACCCCGCACGTGGCCCAGAATAACACCAATCGCCGTTCTGCCATTGACGGGCGTATGACACGCCATCCCGGCTACGGCCTCTCCCAGAAAATCCGCAAGCGGATCGAGGAAGTGTTCGGATGGGCAAAAACCTGCGGCACCATGCGAAAAACCCGACACCGTGGGCAAGATCGCGTCGGATGGTCCTTCACGCTCACCGCTGCCGCCTACAACCTCGTCAGGCTGCCGAAACTGCTGGGCGCAACCTAGGCCTGCGCCTCATAGCGCCCGAGGCCGGTCAAAAACGACCGGATTCTGGAAGGTTACCTCCCAGAATGACTGACGCCTTGGGCTAGAAAACGGCGAAAGCGAGGCCAATGGCCGGCTCTGCCAACCCTTTTTCCGCAGCCTG
>NZ_BAAILP010000189.1:0-456 GCF_054589055.1 Novosphingobium sp. 11B
TCGCCCGGCACGACCTCGTGCCAGGTCATCAGGTGTTCGATCGACCCGTCGAGCGCGGCGGCGCGCATCGCGTCCTCGCCGATCTCCCGGTCGAAGCCGATGCCCAGCTTGCCGCCCGGCTCGGCAGCGACGATCAGCCAGCATTCCTCCTTGCCCTGCCGCCCGATGCCCTTGGCCAGCGTCTGCGCGTCGGAAGGGTGGACCTGCACCGACAGCGCCTCGCTGGCGAAGATGTACTTGACCAGAAGCTCGGGCAGAGCGGCGGGCGGCTCAAACCAGATTTCGCCGATGCGCTGGCCCTCGGGCGCCTCGAACGGCGCAGGCAGGACGTCCAGGCCCCAGGGCTTCTCGACCTGTCGGATCGGCAGCGAGGAGGAAGCGCGGGCGTCGGTCATCGGCGAATACTCACTGATTCCTGGCGCCGGAAAGATTGCCCACCTTCTGCACGCCGGCAAC
>NZ_BAAILP010000190.1:0-291 GCF_054589055.1 Novosphingobium sp. 11B
GTTCCTGTCCGCCATCATCAACCAGGCCCGCGTGCAGGCTCTTCTGTCCGACGATCATTTCTCGGTGGACGGCACGTTGGTCGAAGCGTGGGCCAGCGTGAAGAGCTTCAGGCCCAAGGATGAAGGCGGCCCCGGGGATGACGATGGCGGTGGTTCAGTCTCCGGCCATGGCGAGCAGAAAACAGCGCCGAGCAATGCCGGACGCGATTTCCGGGGCGAGAAGCGCAGCAATGCGACCCATGCATCAACCACTGATCCCGATGCCCGCTTATTCAAGAAAGCGCGGGGCCA
>NZ_BAAILP010000191.1:0-9366 GCF_054589055.1 Novosphingobium sp. 11B
CCCCCCCCCCCCCCCGGCGGCGTGGCGCGGCGACATCAGCCGCCGCGCCCCACACCCAATCAGCTGCGCTCGAACTCGACCAGTTCGTACCAGGTCTGCATGTAGCCGCCGACGCCACCCTGCACGAAGACCGCATCGTCGTCCGCCGTCACCCACACGTCGTAGTCGGGGTGGCCGCCGTTGGTCGTGGCCATGCCGCCGTCCGGATCGGTGAACTTGTAGTGGAAGCAGTCGAAGGTGCCCGCCTTCACCGTCACCGTCTCCTCGCCCACGTAAGCGAGGTGGATATTGACCTCCGAGACCATCGGCGGCGTCGCGCCGCGGTGGTCGGGTGAGGGCAGGAATGTACGGAACGAACGGGTGTGCGGCCCGCGCGAGCGGTCCATCTTCTTGGTGATGTAGGCATCGCCCGCGATCGGGTGAGTGCCGAAGCCGTCGAACGCGCCTTCGATCTTCACCTTCTGCGACAGGCGGCCGATCGAGGGGCCGTAGCTCTCGCACTCGACATAGCCGTCGCGGATCATGAACAGGCCCGAGCCCATGAACGCGTCGCCGATGGTCAGGCGCACGAAGCAGTCCATCGGCATGTCGTTTTCGTCGAGCGAATACGTGATGTCGCGAAGCACGGTGGGTGCCGGCTCGTCGATCTCGCAGATCGCGCGCATGGAGCGCTTGCCATCGCTATGGACGGTGAACACGAAGTCCTCGCGCCCGCGCTCCTGACCTTCGCGGCCGGGTTTGCGCGAGGTGTAGAGGATCTTGCCGGTGATTCTCCGGTGCTGCTGCATGAGTCTCTCTCCTTGAAGGGGGCCTTTAGACGGGCGTTGCGATGCCGAGGAAGCTGGCGATCAGGACCAGCACCCAGATGGTGATGACGCTGATCCGCGCGCGGCCGTTGACTTGCGCGATCACGCGGTCGCTTTCGGGCGTCGGGCCGTGGTCACGCATCTGCACGATGGCTCCAAACAGCGGCACCAGTTGGCGACGCACCAGCAGCCCGAGCGCGACGCAGGAGCCGAGCACGAGGCACTTGAGCGCGATGAACAGCGGCAACTCGATCTCCTTGGAAAGCGCCAGCATCGCCGCGGCCCAGAGCGCGAAGACGACGACGTAACGGATCGCAAGATCGATCTTCTTGTAGGTCGCACCAGCCGGGCCGTGCTTGAGATGGACGATCCACGCCAGCGCCAGCCACACAAGGCCCACGACCCAGGCCGCGATCACCCATGCGTCGGCGATCTCCACCCAGCCGCGCTGCCAGACCAGCGTGAAGCCGGTGGGGAAGGCCATGATCAGCGCGGTGCGCGGCGCCATGTCGATGTTGTTGAGGATTTTGAGCGCCATCATCCGCTCGGCTACGGAGCGCTTGGGATCGACCATGAAAGTCGAACCGTAGAAGGCGCCAAGGTCACCCCCGAGCCAGTAGACCGGAATGAGGACGTGCAGCAGGACAAGAAGCGATGCGCCGATCACGGTGTTGTTCTCTCTCTTATTGGGCGGATGCGAAGAAGGCCTGCATCGCGCTGAGGCGACCGGAGGCGAAGGCGGGATCGTCGAAGCGCGCCAATTCGACGTAGCTGCCGGTGGGCACCACGGCGGACAAGTCGCGCGTCTGGTCGATCAGCGGGTCGTTCTCACCCGCCAGCAACAGCGCCGGGCGCGTCAGCAGGGGCAGGCGGTCGAAGCCGTTCCAGCGGAATGCGGCGCGGTAGTTGAAGTGGTAGGTATCGTGCGCCTTCATCACCTCGGTCGCCCAGGCGTGAAGGTCCGCGGGCGCACCCATACCGTTGTCGCGGCGACCGGCACGGGTGCGGTTGTACCACGGGAAGAACATGTATTGGTCGCGGCAGAACTGGAACAGGTTGACCAGATAGGCGCCGTTGATGTCCGGCTCGAACGGGAAGGCGTAGTTGGCGAGGATGTCTTCCAGTTCCTCGGCCGTGAAGGTGCTGACCCCGTCGAGCACTACGCCGCGTACACGGTCGGGTGCGAGGATCGCCAGTTCGGCCGCGATGCAGGCGCCGGTATGCGAACCGTAAAGGTCCACCCGCTCCAGCCCCATCGCGTCGAGGAAGCCGAGCATAGCCTCGGCCAGCCGGACCACGGTGGTTTCCTCGCGGGCCAGGGTAGGGCTATCACCATTACCTGGCGTGTCGGGGGCGATGACCCGGCGCGTGGCTCCAAGGTCCTCGATCAGCCGCACCAGCTGGCGCGAGCTGCCCGGCGAGGCGTGAAGCATGACCAGCGGCAGGTCTTCGCTTGCGCCAACCTCGTTACCGGCATGGCGGTAGTGGATCTGGCCGTGCGCAACATCGGCGAACCCGCGCTTCACGATCGTCATGGCATTCCCCTCAGGATTTGGGCGTCAGAGGACGCGGCCGCCTTCGATCACCTCCAGCAACGCGCCGTCGGGCATGCGCAGCAGGCCGACTTTCGCGCCGTTGTAGAGCGCCCCTTCGCGGACCTCGGGACGCGCGGCCCAGTGGCCTTCGAGACGGGCGAAGTCGGGCACGTTGATGGTGCAGATCGATACGCCCGGCGGCAGCGCGCCTTCCACTTGCGGACGCGGCGTCGCGGCCTGCGGATACTGGTCGAGTTCGAGGAACGTCTCGCCCTCGTACTTCGCGGTGACCAGCGCCACCTTCTCGCCTTCCGGCAGGTCGAAGGCGAGCGAGATCATCGAGTAGTGGATCGAGACGGGATCAATCATGTCGAAGCCCAGCACGTCGCGTACCCAGTCGATCGAGGCCTGCAGGTCCGAGCAGGCAAGCACGAGGATGAACGGCCGATCGACCAGCGAGCGCGGCGTCGGCAACCCGTGTTCCGCACCATTGACGCGGATTTCGGTAAGGTAGACCGTCTCGAGGTCCGGTCCGCGCACCTGCATCGGCTTGACCGTGGGGAAGCCGTCGAGCGGCCTGGGCGGGCCGATCACCTCGAAGTCGGGCGAGGCCAGCATGCGCTCGTTGACGGCCTCGACGTCGGTGACGCAGATCTCGATCGCGGCCCAGCCGTAAGTGCGGATCGGCGCATAGTCCGGCACCGCGTCGCCTTCGACGAAGCGCAGGAACACGTCCGAACCCGAAGCCGGGCGCATCAGCACGTAGGCTTTGCCCGCGCTGGCAGGCGCCTGCCACAGCGCGGCGAGGTCTTTGCTGACGACGCCCTGCTCGACCACCGCGTAGTCGAGCCAGCGTGCATAGCGCTCCGCCACTTCGGCGACGTTGCTGACGGTATGGGTGGCGCAGCGCAGGAGTGTCATGAGCCCTCGATCCTGATAGGCCCCGGAGGGCTCTTTTGCCGATATTGATATAGTATTATATCAATTAGCAAGCGGAAATCGTGGCTGGCCGTCAGTCGGCCAGATATATCCACGGGCGCACGGCGGCGTCGCGGGCGAAGAAGCCCTCGATCTCGGCGCGGTGGCGCAGGGTGAGTTCGATGGCGTCCGCGCCCTCGATCAGCATCGTGCGCGCCTCGTCCTCCATGGAGAACGGGAACACCGCAAGGCCCATGCGAACTTCGCATGACGGCATGTCGATCGTGACCGGGGTGCCGTCCGCGAAGCCTGCCGCGATCTGCTCCACCGCCTCGCGCGGGAGGGCGATGGGGGCGATGCCGTTGCGGATGCAGTTGCCCTGGAAGATCGGGCTGAACGACGGCGCGATGACGACGCGGAAGCCGTACTCGGCCAGCGCCCATACCGCATGTTCGCGGCTTGAACCGCAGCCGAAGTTGGAGCCGCCGAGCAGGATCTGCGCGCCCTTGCTCTCCGGCTGGTTGAGCACGAAAGCCGGATCGATCTCGCGCCCGCCGATGGCGGTGTAACGCCAGCCCGCAAAGAGCCCGTCGGCAAGGCCGTCCTTCGACACCGAGCGCATCTCGCGCGAGGGGATGATCGCGTCGGTGTCGATGTTGTCGCGCAGCAGCGGCACCGCCCTGGATTCAAGCGTGACGAGCGGGGTCATGCCGCGATCTCCGAAACCAGAGCGATGCGCCCGGCGATGGCCGAGGCCGCCACCGTCTCCGGCGAGGCCAGATGCGTGCGCGTGTTCGGCCCCTGTCGGCTCTCGAAATTGCGGTTGGTGGAACTGATCACGCGCGCTTCCGGGGCAAAGCTCTCGCCGCCTGCGAAGAAGCACATCGAGCAGCCCGCCTCGCGCCATTCGAACCCGGCATCGAGGAAGACTTCGTGCAGTCCCTCGGCCTCGGCGGCAGCCTTGACCTGGGTGGAGCCCGGCACGCAGATCGCCTTGACGCCCTCGGCGACCTTACGCCCCTTGAGGATCGCGGCGGCGCGGCGCAGGTCGGAAATGCGGCTGTTGGTACACGATCCGATGAACGCCGCATCGATCGGCAGGCCCGCGACCGGCTCGCCCGGCGTCACCGCCATGTACTCGACCGCGCGCTGCTGGTCTGCCTTGCTCAAGGCATCGGCCGGGACTGGCGCGCCCAGCGGGGCTGCGTGCTGCGGGCTGTTCCCCCATGTCACCATCGGGCGGACTTCGGCGGCATCGAAGCGATGCTCGGTCGCGAAGACCGCACCGTCGTCGCTGTAAAGCGCGCGCCATGCGGCGATCGCCTGCTCGCGAACCTCGCCCTTGGGCGCATAAGGCCGGCCTTCGAGCCAGTCGAACGTCTTGTCATCCGGCGCGATCACCGCGCCCGCGCAAGCCATCTCGGTCGCCATGTTGCACAGCGTCATGCGCGCTTCCATGTCCAGCGCACGCACCGCGCTCCCTGCGAACTCGATGATATGGCCCTTGGCCCCGTTCGAGCCGAGCGCGGCAATCAGGTGCAGCGCGAGATCCTTGGCGGTGACGCCCTCCCCCAGCACACCGTCGATGGTCACGCGCATGTCCGGCGGGCGGTTCATGCGCAGCGTCATCGTCGCCAGCACATGCTCCGCCTCCGACGAACCGATGCCCCACGCGAGGCCACCGAAGGCCCCTTGCGTGCAGGTATGGCTGTCCGGGCAGACAAGAATCGCGCCGGGCAGGATGATCCCTTGCTCGGGCGAGACGACATGGACGATGCCCTGCCGCGGGTCGTCGATGTCGAACAGGGTGATGCCGTGGCGCTTCGCGCTCTCGCGCGTGGAGACGATGAACGCGGTGCCGGTCGGCATCAGCGTCTTGTCGGTGCGGCCGGGGAAAGTATCGACGATGTGGTCCATCGTCGCGAACACGCGCGAGGGGTGCATGACCGTGCGGCCCGCTTCCTCCAGCGATTTCAGCGCGACGCCGCCGGTCCGCTCGTGCAGCAGCAGGCGGTCGATGGCGATCACTTCCGCGCCGCTTTCCAGCGTCACGACGCGGTGCGCGCTCCAGATCTTCTCGGCGAGCGTGAGCGACCCTTCAGTCATTGCGCCGCGCTGTCCGCCGGTTCGCGAAGCCCCTCGATCGCACCCGAGGCGAGCAGCGCTTCGATCTCGTCCGCGCCGAAGCCCCAGCCGCCGAGAACGTCCTCACTGTCTTCACCGGGCGAGCGCAGGTCATGGCGCACGCCGGGGAGCACACCGTCGATCTCGACCGGCAGCGCGGGCAGGCGCACCGAGCGGCCATCGGTCAGCGTCAGGTCCACCAGCGCGCCGTTGGCGTTGAGGTGCGCGTCTTCCAGCAGGTCCTGCGGACGGGCGATCGGCGCGAAGGCGACGCCGCTTTCCTCCAGCTTCGCCAGCAGGTCCTCACGCGTGAAGCCGTTCGCCAGTTCGCGCACGCGGGGCAGCAGGGCTTCGCGAGCGAGCACGCGGGCATTGTTCTCCGCCAGCGCCGGGTCTGCGGCGAGATCGTCGAGCCCGAACGTCTTGGTGAACGCCTGCCACTGGCCGTCGCTGACGACGCCGATGAAGACCTGCTCCTCGGGCCGCGCCGTCTCGAACACGTCGTAGATCGCCCAGGCCGAGATACGCTCCGGCATCGGGCGCGCGGCGTTGCCGGTGACGGCAAGCTGCGCAATGTGCTGGCCGACGAGGAACGCGGTGGTTTCGTAAAGCGAGGAACGCACGACCGCGCCCTTGCCGGTACGGTGGCGCTGCTCCAGCGCGGCGAGGATGCCGATCACACCGAACATGCCGCCGGTCACGTCGATCACCGAGGCGCCCGCGCGCAAGGGACGGCCGCTAGGGCCGGTCATGTAGGCGAGGCCGCCCATCATCTGCGCCACTTCGTCCAGCGCGGCGCGGTTCTCGTAAGGGCCGGTCAGGAAGCCCTTGGCGGAGTAGTAGATGAGGCCGGGATTGCTTTGCGCGAAGTCGTCCGGACCGAGGCCCAGCTTGGCGAGCGCGCCGGGGCGGAAGTTCTCGATCAGCACGTCGGCCTGATCGACCAGCCGCTTTGCCGCCGCGACGCCCTCGGGCGACTTGAGGTCGATGGCGATGCTCTGCTTGTTCCGGTTGTACATCGGGAAGTAGCCCGCGCCCGAGCCGAGCAGCTTGCGGGTACGGTCGCCGCCGATGGGCTCGACCTTGACCACAACGGCACCCAGGTCGGCCATAACGACACCTGTGGAGGGTCCCATCACCATGTGGGAGAACTCAACCACCTTGATACCCGAGAGAGGAAGGCCGCCTTCCTGAATCATGTCGCGTTCCGTCTTGACTGTCATTTTGGTATATCTACAGTACAAATCAGCAATCGCAAGGTCCGCTGGGGGCGAGAGCGCGGCAGTGTTCGCGTCGCGAACAATCGGCCCGGCCCTCCTATGGCAGCGACCCGATCGGGCGCACCTCTCCCCCCGTGGGGCCATGTAGCCAGGTAATGGAGCACGAGAATGAGTGAGATCGTCGGCACGCGCATGATCCGCGAGGACAAGACCGCGCGCGAACTCTTCGAGCAGGTGATGGCCAACCCCGCCCGCACCAAGTTCGGCTTCGGCGAGAAGCTGGCGATCGTCAACGTCGACTTCCAGAACGCCTATACCCGGATCGACGAGTTCAAGACCGCCTACGAAACCGACCCGCGCCAGATCGAGTACACCAACACGATCTCCGCCCTCGCCCGCTCCAAGGGCATGCCGGTGATCTGGACCCACGTGGCCTATGCCGAGGATGCCAGCGACGCCGGCGTCTGGGGCACGCGCACCAACACGCCGGACTCGCTCCAGAACATCAAGTACGAGAGCCGCCGCCACGCCTTCGACGACCGCTGCGAGATCGACCCGGCGGACATAATCTATACGAAGCGCATGCCCTCGGCCTTCTTCGAGACGCCGCTGCAGAGCCTGCTGATCTGGCACAAGGTCGATACCGTGGTGATCACCGGCGGCTCCACCTCGGGCTGCATCCGCGCGACGGCGGTGGATTCGCTCAGCCGCGGCTACCGCACCATCGTCCCGATCGAGACTTGCGCGGACAAGCACGAGAGCTACCACTTCGCCAACCTGACCGACCTGCAGCTCAAGTACGCCGATGTCGAGCCAGTGCAGACCGTGATCGACTGGCTGGAGGCCCGCTGATGCGCGAGGGCGAATCCGATCCCGGCCTTTACGACTACGTTCCCTATCGCGGGCGCACACCCTTCGCCTGGCCGGGCGGCAAGAAGGTGGCGGTCTGGGTCTCTCCCAACCTCGAGTTCTACGAACTTGATCCGCCGGCCAACCCGCACCGCAAATCGTGGGCCAAGCCGCACCCGGACGTCGTCGGCTATTCCCACCGCGACCACGCCAACCGCGTCAGCCACTGGCGCATGGCCGACGTGATGACCAAGCACGGCTTCCCGGGCTCGGTCTCGCTGTCGGTAGCGCTGTGCCAGCACCACCCGCGCGTGGTCGAGGATGCCAACCAGCGCGGCTGGGAGTTCTTCAGCCACGGCATCTACAACACCCGCTATTCCTACGGCATGGACGAGCCGCAGGAGCGCGCAATCATCGAGGACTCGATCCGCACCGTGCGCGACGCCACGGGGCAGACGATTAAGGGCTGGCTCGCCCCCGCCCTCACCCACACGCCGCGCACGCTGGACCTGATCGCCGAATATGGCCTGACCTATACTTGCGATCTCTACCACGACGACCAGCCGATGCCGGTGAACACCACCAGCGGTCAGTTGATCTCGATGCCCTACAGCCTCGAGGTCAACGACCACTACGGCTTCTTCGTCTACAACATGAGCCCGCGCGAATACGCCGACACGCTGATCCGCCAGTACGAGCGCCTTGCCGCCGAGCCTTCAGGCACGGTCATGTGCATTCCGCTGCATTCGTACCTGATCGGCCAGCCCCACCGCATCGGCCCCTTCGAGGAAGTCCTGCGCCACATCGCCGCAGACGACCGGGCATGGATCACCCGCTCGGGCGACATTGCAGATCACTGGATCGCCAATGTGGGAGACGCCGCATGAGCCTCGACCCCGCCTACCTCGAATATCCGCGCCGCCGCGAAGGCTACGACCACGATCTCTACACCTGGTCGCCGATGCGCGAGCGTCCGCCCGTGGCATGGCCCGAGGGCAAGACGCTGGCGGTGTGGCCGGTCGTCAGCCTCGAGTGGTTCCCGATCACGCCGAATGACAAGCCGTTCCGCGCGCCCGGGCACATGCAGACGGCCTACCCGGATTATCGCCACTACACCTCGCGCGAGTACGGTTCGCGCGTGGGCGTCTACCGCCTGCTAGACGCCTTCGCCAAGGCCGGCGTGAAGGCGTCCTTCGCCACCAACGCCGCGATTGCCGAGCGCTACCCCTCACTGGTGGCGGACGTGGTTGCGGCCGGGCACGAGATCATCGCGCACTCGACCGACATGAACGGCACCATCGCCTCGGGCCTGCCTGAGGACGAGGAGCGCGCGCTGATCGCCAAGTCGCTCGATGCGCTGGAGAAGGCGACCGGCACCCGCCCGCGCGGCTGGCACTCGATTGCGCGTTCGCAGAGCTTCGCAACTCCGCGCCTGCTCGCCGAGGCGGGCGTCGCCTACTGCTGCGACTGGGTGAACGACGAACTGCCCTACGTCATGACGACCGAGGCGGGTGAACTGGTCAACATTCCGCTCAACCACGAGTTGTCGGATCGTCAGATCATCACGGTGCAGCAGCACTCGGCCGACAGCTACGTAGAGCAGATGCTCGATGCTGCCGACTGGCTGACGGCGGAAGCGGCGCGCGAAGGTGGCGGGCGCATGTTGCCACTGCAGGTGACGCCTTACATCATGGCCCTGCCCTACCGTATCGGTTCGCTGGAGACGTTGCTGGAAACGCTGGCGGCGCGTGCCGACGTGTGGTTCGCGACGGGTGGTGAGATTCTGGATAGCTGGAAGGCGTAAGCAAAATCCTCCCCGAGCTTGTCTCGGGGAGGGGGACCGCCGCCGCAGGCGGTGGTGGAGGGGGATAAGCAGGCCCCCTCCGTCAGCCCTAACGGGCTGCCACCTCCCCA
>NZ_BAAILP010000191.1:9501-18191 GCF_054589055.1 Novosphingobium sp. 11B
ATTTTTTGCGGCTACCTCGCGCCCCAACACCTCGTCACCCTGAACTTGTTTCAGGGTTCATTGCGCCGCAAACGCTGCGTCGGGACCAGTAAACCGCCGGTGCCATTTGCTGTTCTGCACTCCGGCACCAACTGCCCGATGGACCCTGAAACAAGTTCAGGGTGACGGCGTGGCACTGCTGCGGACTTTGTGCTCCCACCCTGGGATTCGGCACGAAAAACGCCGGGCGATTTCTCGACCGGCCTTTCCCTCCCCTCCAGGGTCAGATCAGAAGCGCAGCGTCGCTTCCATGCCGAACTCGGGCGGACGCGGCGCCGAGGCGTAGAGGCACTGCTGGTTCGTGCCATACGTCGCGGTGTCGCGCTCGATGAACATGCAGCTCGCGGTCGCACCCGCAAGACCCGAACCGGTCGCGCGCTGGTTGTTGAGGATGTTGCGGCCGAACAGCGCAAGGTCGATCATATCGCTGGTCAGGTTGAGCCGCGCATCGACCGTCCAGGCCGAACGCACCTTCACAGTGTTCGACAACGTGGCGAAGTAGCTGCCGCGATAGCTGCCATCGACACGCAGCGAGGGCAGGAAGCCGCCGACTTCGGGAAGCTGGTACTCGCCGCCGACGAAGCCGTTCCAGTAAGGCACGTTGGCCTGGGTCAGCCCGTCGAGCACCACCGAACCGTTCGTCGTCACCGGGAAGCCCGCCGTCGAGCCGGAGCTGATCAGGATCGGGTTCGGATTGGTGAACTCCTGCTTGGCATAGCCGACCGAGCCGCGCAGCGTCAGCTGCGGGGTCACGCGCCAGTTGCTCTCCGCCTCGAAGCCGACGATGCGCGAAGAACCGACGTTGCCCACCGCCGAAACGGTGACGGTCTGGCCGGATACGGTGCGCTCCAGCGTGCTGACCAGCTGCTGGTCCTTCACCTCGTCATAGAAAGCCGCAAGGTTCAGCGTCAGCGCGCCGCCGAAGAAGCTGTTCTTGCTGCCGATCTCGTAGTTGTAGAGCTTTTCCGGGTCGGCATAGACCGGCTGGGTGACACCGCCCACCGTTACGTAACCGGCGCGCGCACTCTTCACGCCCTTGGAGAACAGCGCATAAAGCATGTTCTGCGGCGTCGCCTTGTAGCTGACGGTCACGCGGGGCGAGAAGTCCTTCGACACCTGCGAATAGTCGCTCGTGGTCGGATAGAAGGCGCAAGTCGGGCAGCTCGGCGCGAAGATCCTCTCACGCGCGTAGCGGCCTTCGAGGCTGAGCGTCAGCTGCTGGGTGAAATCCCAGTCGAGGCCGCCGAAGATCGCGCGGTTCTCCAGCCGGTCGTCGCGGGTGCGGCCCGCCGGGTTGGCCGTGGTGGCGAAGGACGTGAAGCCGGTGTCGTCGCGCTCCCAGAAGTAGTAGGCGCCCACGCGCCAGCGCAGCGGCTTGTCACCTGGCGAAAGCAGCATCAGCTGGTGGCTGGTATTGGTGAACTTCTCGTAGGACGGGAAGGTGCCGAGCGAGGCGGCGCGCAGGGTCACTTCGTTGTTGGCAAGCGCCTCGCCGAAGACCTTGTCCTGGCCCACGCCGCTGGCGCGCGGGGCATTCGGCGCGTCGGCGGTGCGCGATTCATTCACGTAGCCGCCGCGATAGCTCAGTTCGTAGTCGCCGAACATCTTGGTGACGACGGCGCTGGCGAAGTAGCGGTCGCGCGCATAGCCGTCCGCGCCGCTGGTGCCGATGTTGTCGATGTCGGGATCGGGCAGGTACTTGGGGAAGATCGACCCGTTGCCGCGTGCGAAGGGCGCGGTGGCGATGCCCGACTGCACCCATTCGCGCGGCTGCTCGACGACTTGTGCGGCCACCGAGTCCCGGTCATGCTGGTACATGCCGCGCAGCTTGATCGAGAACGTGTCGTCGGGCTTGAAGTAGAGCGTGCCGGACACCGCCTGCGTGCGCTCGCGTCCGATCGGCGCCCCGCCGTCGCGCGACTTGGCGATGGCGCCGTTCTGGAACACCGAACCTGCGACCGAGGCCCAGAGCGCGTCCTTCACCAGCGGCGCGGTGACCGTGCCGCCGAAGTAGTAGCTGGCTTCCGGCGCGGAATTCATCAGGCTGCCGCGTGCCTTGACGAAGCCGGTGACCTCGTCGCCCGAAGGATCGACGGTGACGTAGTTGATCGCGCCGCTGTACGTGGCGCGGCCGAAGTTGGCGCTCTGCGGCCCTTTGATGACTTCGACGCGCTGCAGGTTCTCAAGGTCGAGCGAGGCGAGCTGGCCCGACAGCGCGACGCCGTCGATGAAAACCGAGATGCCCTGATAGCGTTCGTCCGAAGTATTGGGCGCAAGACCACGCAGCGAATAGGCGGAAGGATCGTTGCGCCCCGAGCCCGCAAACAGGCTGAGGTTGGGCGTCACCTTCTGAAGATCGCGCACGTCGCGGATCTGCGCGCTGGCAAGATCGTCGCTGGTGAGGGCGGTAATGGCGAGCGGAACTTCCTGCAGCGTTTCCTTGCGGCTCTTGGCCGTCACGATGATCGCATTGGAAGAGACGTCTTCATCGGCGGCGACTTGCGCCAGTGCCGACGTACTGCAGAACATCATGGCGATTACTGCAATACCAACAGAAGATGAAACAGTCCTCATCATTACCAACTTCCCCTTGATGTGTTTGATTTTATCGATATGCGCTTGAGAGAGCTCCAAGCTAAGTCATGTCGATTTCTCGACAACAATTTGTGATTTAATGTTCGCCAGGCGAGTATTATTCAAATCTTATCAGGTATAAATAAAACTTTATCTTGACGAATAGTGATGGGCATGGGCCGGCAGCGCAGCGCCGACCCACACCTCAACCCGCTGCGGCAATGCGCTTGCGCAGGACCGGAACCAGCCCCTCGCCGAATAGGCGCACGTCCTCGATCGTGTAGAAGCCGTTGAGCAGGAACCGGTTGACGCCGATGGCGTGATACTGCTCCAGCGCCGCCGCGACCTGGTCCGGCGTGCCGACCAGCGCGGTTGCATGGAGCCGGCCCTCGGTGGCGCGGGTCATGCCGGTCCACAGGCGTTCGTCCAGCCGATCACCCATCGCCGCCTGCCGCTTGAGCGCCAGAGTGCCGGGATCGCTTTCGCCCTTGTCGCGGCCGATCTGCTTGCCGCTGGCGAGATGGTCCATCACGGTGCCGAGCAGGCGCTCCGCCTTCTCCCATGCCGCATCCTCGGTATCGGCGACGATGACCCGCATCGACATCGACACGTCGGGATCGCGCCCGTGCAGCGCCGCTTCCTGCTTGAAGCGCGCGATCGTCGCCCGGGTATCGGCAAGCGTCGCGGGGCCGATCGCATAGACGTCGCAGACTTGCGCGCCCATCTGCACCGCCGCGTCGGAGTTCCCTGCCCAGAACACCGGGATCTGCTCCTGCACCGGCTTCACCAGCGCGAAGGCGCCGTTGAAGCGATACCACTCGCCCGCGTGATCGAAGGGAACCTCGCTCGACCACATGCGGCGCAGGATCTCCACGTATTCGCGGCTGCGGTGGTAGCGTTGCTCCTTGGTCAGGTAGTCGCCGTCCGCCTGAGTCTCGACGTCGCTGGCGCCGGTGATGATGTGGACGCCCGCCCGCCCCCCACTCGCCCGGTCGAGCGTCGCGAACATGCGCGCAGCCATGGTCGGCGCGATGAAGCCGGGGCGATGCGCGACCATG
Source organism: Novosphingobium sp. 11B (assembly GCF_054589055.1). Taxonomy (NCBI): domain Bacteria; kingdom Pseudomonadati; phylum Pseudomonadota; class Alphaproteobacteria; order Sphingomonadales; family Sphingomonadaceae; genus Novosphingobium; species Novosphingobium sp. 11B. The sequence continues at coordinate 13,173 of NZ_BAAILP010000191.1, forward strand.
AATTTCAGCGTCTTCGTCACCGCCGCGATGTGCGCGGCGGTCAAGAGCGGATCGGGCCACGTGGCCGTCTGCCCGACGAGGACACGGTCGAAACCTGCCTCCTCGTGCGCGACGGCATAATCGCGCAGAAACTGCGGGTCATAGACCCCGCGCACCGGATGGGCCTCGGACGAATCCGCGAAGAAGTGGAGGCCGACGACTTCGAAGGCCATCACCGCACCTCCATTGCGGCTTCCCGCTCGGTGACCTTGCGGCGCAGGGCGGGAATGATGTCGCGACCGATGATCTCGGCGTCGCCGATCGGATCGTAGCCGCGCAGGATGAACTTGTGCACGCCCGCGTCCCAGTAATCCATGATCGCGTCGACGAGCTGGTCAGGATCGCCGACAAGGGTGCCGCTGTTGCTGTGCGCGCCGCGGATCTCGTTGATGCCGTTCCAGAAGCACTTCTCCAGCCGCTCGCCCTTGCCGGCGAGTTCGGCCGTGCGCGCGAATCCGGCAGCGCTGGCGGCGACCTTGTTCTTCTCCGCCTTGCTCTCGAGCGCGGCGATGCGGCTCTTGAGGTCCGCCGCCTGCGCCCATGCCTTGTCTTCGCTCTCCCCCACGACGAGGCGCAGCGAGACGAGGAAGTCGGGCTTGCGGCCCAGCGGCTGCGCAGCGGCGGTGACTTTCTGCACCACCTCGGTCATGCCCGCCACGGTATCGCTGAGCGTGGCGAAGACGTCGGCGCAGGCGGCGCCGGTGGCGATCGCCATCGGCGACATGCCGCCGAAGAACACCGGGATCGTGCCGTTCAGCGGCTTGATCTCGGCATAGCCGCCGTTGAAGCGATACCACTTGCCGTCGTGGTCCACCGGGGTCTCGCTCGCCCAGATGCGGCGCAGGATGTCGATGTATTCGAGGCTGCGGTCGTAGCGTTCCTCCTTGGTGTGGAAGTCCCCGTCGCACTGCATCTCGATATCGCTGGCACCGGTGATGACGTGGACGCCCAGCCGCCCGCCGAGCAGCCGGTCGAGCGTCGCCAGCATCCGCGCGGCCATGGTCGGCGCGATGAAGCCGGGTCGATGGGCGAGCATGACGCCCAGACGCTCGGTGACGGCGCCGACATAGGCGGCGGTGGTGAAGTTGTCCGGCATCGTCGCGGCATTGGCGATCAGCACGCGGTCGTAGCCCGCCGCCTCCTGCACTTTGGCCAGCTTCACGATGGCGTCGATGTCGTAGTGCGACACCGGCACCGGCGACAGTTCGGAGGCCATGTTGTGATTGATGAGACCGTTGATTTCTATCGGCATGCGCGTTCCCCTGGAATCTGCGCAAAGCCTATGTACGCCTTCATGCATGGCCTCAGCAGCCGGGCGCATATCTCCGCATGACGGTTAGAATCCCCGCAATCGGCGCGTTTGCGGCGAAGAACGCATAGGATGATGCGGCGGACTCATGCCCCCTGCAGAAGCAATCTTGCAGCGATCAACTCCACAGAGCGGACATGCCTTCCTCGGACGGTTGTGTCCTGCACGCCAAGCGCATTGCATGCCCGCATGATCGAGGTCATTCCGATCTCTGACCTACCGGAACGATGCGCATGTCGACCTCCCTTTCCCGCCGTACCCTTCTTGCAAGCGCCCTGCTCGGCGCCACCGCCGCCTGTGCGGGCGGTGCATCGCGCAGCGTCGTCGCGGCACCAATGCCGGAACGCCGCACTTTCGACCTTGCCGGTCCGGGCGGACGCACCATCTCGATCAGCGAGTGGGCGGGCACCAGCGGCAAGCGCGGGACGATCCTGTTCTCGCACGGCGCCCTGTCCGCGCCGTGGTTCTACGACCGCATCCTCCAGCCGCTGCTGGCATCGGGTTACCGGGTGCTCGCGCCGCTCCACGTCGACTCCGCGCAGCACCCGCACACGGCCGAGTACAAGGGCCTTGCCAGCTGGCGCTGCCGCATCGAGGACATGCGCACCCTCATCGCGCATATCGGCGACACGCCGTTCATCGCCATGGGCCACAGCTACGGCGGCCTGATCGCCACCGTTCTCGGCAGCGCGGCGGGCGTCATACCCGAAGGGATGGAAGGCCCGCTCATGCCGCGGCTCGCGACGAGCGTGGTGGCGTTCTCGCCTCCGCCGACGATCCCGGTGATGATGACGGCGGAAGGGTACGGCGCCCTCGCCGTGCCCGCGCTGATCCAGACCGGCACCATCGACCTGCTCCCCGGCATGACGCCGAGCGATGCGGAAGGATGGCGCGCACACCTCGCCGCGTTCGACGCCGCCAAGCCGGGCGGGCACCGCTACGGCCTCGTGCTGGAGGGCGTGAACCACTACTTCGGCGGCGCGATCTGCGATTTCAGCCAGCCCGGTCCGATGCAGCTTGACGGGCTCAGCCACGCGAATGCGGTGGCGAGCTTGTTCCTCGACGCCTTCGCGAACGGCAAGGCGAACGCCAAGGCCCTCGCGAGGCTCGACGCCGGGGTGACGGACGCCCTCCCCATCCGCCTGATGCGGCGCTGAGGCCAGCGCTCGTGACCGACGTTCTGGGCTGGCGCAAGCTGCTGGGGGTGATCGCTCCCTCGACCAATACGGTCGTGCAACCCGACATGGAGCGTATGCGCCCGCCCGGCGTCACCAACCATCTCTCACGCATACACGTCGAGGACCCGGTGGCGCTCTCGAACGAGGACTTCATCGCCGGCACCACCGCCATTGCCGAGAACACGCTGGACGCCGTGCGCTCGGTGATGACCTGCCGCCCGGACTATCTGGTGCTCGGCATGTCGGCGGTGACCTTCTACGGAGGCGTGGACGGCTCTCGCCGCTTCAAGGCCCGGATCGAGGCGGAAGCCGGGGTGGGCGCGACCACCGGGGCGGAGGCCGTCGCCGCCGCCCTGACCGCCGTGGGCGCGAAGGCGGTCAGCTTCGTCTCGCCCTACTACCCGGTGGCGAACGCCGAGGTCCGCCGTTTCCTTGAAGAATCCGGCTTTGCCGTCAGGCGAGACCGGGCGCTGCAATGCCGCCGCTGGACCGACATCGCCAAAGTCACGCCCGAAACGCTGCGCGAAGTCATCGCGCAGCTCGACGGAGACGACGTCGATGCCATCGTGCAGGTGGGCACCAACCTCTCCATGGTCGATCTCGCCGCCGAGTACGAAGGCACTCTCGGCAAGCCGGTCATCGCCATCAATACCGCGACCTACTGGCACGCCCTGCGCGCTTGTGGGGTTTCGGACAGGCTGCGGGGACTGGGTCGCCTGTTAAGCGAATTCTAGAACGAGAACACGTTGTCATCCCCGCGCAGGCGGGGACCCATCTGGTGCGCTTCCCCGTTGAGCAATGGGATGGGTCGGGAGATGGGTTCCCGCCTGCGCGGGAATGACAACGAGAGGGGCAGGTGATCAAGCCCATCGCGGCAAATCCACCCTGCGGCCATATCACCAAACGGCATTAGGCCATCGCCCCGGGCCCCCGTGTTCTGCGTCTCAAGCACGAGTACGGAGAACCGCGTGGCAACAGGATCAGGTAGGGCGGCCCATGCAGGCGCCGCAAGTTCCAGGGCATGGTCGATCAGGATAGGGTCGCTGCTGATCCCCCTCGCCCATGCGGCGGGACAGAACGTCGTGACCGTCCTCGGCCTGCGGTTCATGACGGACAGTCTGGCGATCTCCGCCGGGACCGCGGGGCTCATCTTCGCGCTGGTGAAAATCTACGACGGCTTCCTCGACCCCACCGTCGGCGCGTGGAGCGATCGCGTCCAGTCGAAGTGGGGCCGCCGCCTGCCATTCCTTTTCGCGGGCGGACTGGCGATGCCGCTGGGCGTCGTCATGCTGTTCGGCGCACCCGACGTGGGATCGGTGCTGCTGACCGAGGCTTTCGTGACGCTGGCGCTAATCATCCATGCATCCGGCTATACGCTGATGACGATCCCCGGCTTCGCCATGGTCGTCGAAAGCTCCACCGACCCCGACGAGCGCGCCCGGCTCATGGCATGGCGCACTTACGGCAACGCGGTCGGCACCCTGCTCGGATCGACGCTGCCGACGTGGCTGCTGGGCATGATCGGGCCGGGCCGCCAGAGCCACCTCATCCTCGCGGTCCTGGTCGGCGCGATCGTCTTCGTCGCGACCACCGCCGCCGTGCGCCTGCTGCGCAACGCCCCCCGCACGGCGCCGAGTGCCGAGGCCGCCCGCAAGCCGCGCGGCCGCTTCGAACTGTGGCGGCAACTGGTGGTGGTCTGGGCCAACAAGCCGTTCCAGATCCTCGCCATCGCGCATGTCTTCCTGCTGTTCGGCACCGTGATCGGATCGGCCACGCTCGCCTACTTCACCCGCGTCGTGCTGAAAGTCGGCGATGCCACGCTGGGCACCTATTTCATGCTTTCGACGGTCGCGATGGTGCTGTCGATGCCGGCCTGGGTGTTCGGGTCGCGCCATCTCGGGCGCAAGGCGTGCTACATGATCGCCCTCGCCGTCTATGGCGCCAACCATCTGACCTGGCTGCTTGCCGGGCCGGGCGAGAGCACCCTCGGCATCGGCGCCCGTGCCCTCGTCGGCGGCTTCGCGGGCGGCGGCATGATCCTGTGCGCCTATGCCCTGCTCTCCGATGCCGTGCGCTACGATTTCGTCCGCAGCGGCGAGCGTCGGGAGGGCGCCTTCGCGGGCATCACCACCCTGCTGGACAAGCTGTCGTCCGCCGCCTCGCTGGCTGCGCTGGGCGCATTCCTGTCGGCGATGGGCTACGTGTCCTCGGCCAGTGGTGCTTCGGGCGCGCAGGGTGCCGACGCCGAATGGGCGATCATGATGTGCGAATCGGTGATCCCCGCGCTGGCGATGGCCGGTGCCTTCATCACGATGTGCTTCTACCGCCTCGACGCCGGGGAACTGGCGCTGGCGGAAACGACGGCAGCGCCCGCGCTTGACCCTGCGGTCGATCCCACGGGCGAGCCGACCTGAAGGAAACGGCAGCCCCGGCGGTTAAAGTCGGAGCTTTTCCCTACTCCAACCTCGTCATTGCGAGCGAAGCGAAGCAACC
>NZ_BAAILP010000191.1:18373-24136 GCF_054589055.1 Novosphingobium sp. 11B
GGAACATGCGGGATCGCCCGGCTTTCCTCCACGTCCGGTCGCCCGACATGGGCGCGCAGCTTCTCCGCGAAGAGTTCCGCCGAACGCTTGATCTCGGCATCCGCCCGAAATAGCAGTCCCGCGCGCAGAGGGCGCGGCATCCGCTCGACATTCAGCGCGACCGCGCCGGTGCCCTCCATCAGCGCATCGGGCAGCATGCCCAGCATGCCTTCCTCCAGCACCAGCGACTTCATGAACGAAACCGAGCTGGTCCTGACCCCGGCGGCCGGCATCCCGGCGTTGCCGACCGCGAAGTAGTTGCGAGTGGCTGCCAGCCAGTGCTTCTGGTCCAGCATCGCCCATGCCCAGCGCGTCAGTTCGGCGGGCGTGATACCGCTACGGTGCGCAAGCGGGTGCCCGGGCGCGGCGTAGATCGAGCAGGACGAACTGCGGATCCGCTCATAGGCCAGCTTCTCCTGCATCGTCGTCGCCGGAACGGTCGTGAAGACGAGATCGACCTTGCGGTCCATCAGGGCGGGAACGGTCTCGTCAACATGCCCCTCGACGATCCGCAGCGATACGTCGGGATGCTCGCGCGTGAATTCCGCGACGACGGCGCGCAGACCCATCTGTGCCTGCAAGGGGCAGATCGCGGCCACCAGTTCCTCGCCCAGCCCGCGCTTGGCAAGGGCGATGCGCTGCTGCGCCCGCTCCTGTTCGTTGACCATAAGCCGCGCATGCTCGAGCAGCGCGGTGCCCGCCGCCGTCAGTTCCACCCCGCTGGAACGGCGGTCGAACAGCCGCGCATCGATCTCGTCCTCGAGGGTCTTGATGCTGCGGGTAAGCGCGGGCTGCGTCAGGAAGACGCGCTCTGCCGCCCGGGAAAAATTGCCCAGCTCCGCAACCGCAATGAAGTGCCGCAACTGACGAAGATCCATGATCCCACCTCAAGCCTTATGACGGAAAGAGGAAGGGGAACCCGGAGCCGCCCCCGGGTCCAGAATTTAACGCTTCCTCCCCGCTCTGCGGACAATCCCCCGCGCTTATTTCCCTGCGGCGGGTGCCGCCGGAAGGGCGTCGATCCATGCCTTGAGGTCGCGCCCGGTCTGCTCGGGCAGTTCGATCATCGGGTAGTGGCCGACGTCGGGATAGTGGATGATCTTCATCGGCGCATTGGCGAACATCACCCGCGCGTCGTCGGCCCGGTCCTTCGGGATGACGATGTCTCGGTCGCCCCACTGCAGCAGCACCGGCACCTTCACCGCCGCCGCCGCGTCGCCCGCGCCCGACTTCCACACCGCCTTGGTGTTCGCCTCGTAATAGGTCTTCACCCGCGCGAAACCGCCGGGGATGTTGTTGGTCATGTAGTACCAATGGACCGTCTCGGGCTTCAGCCGCTCCGGACGCCCGTAGAGTTCGGCCAGCGAATGGCGGTAAAAGAACTCCGGCATGTAGTTGGGCACGAGGTTCGTGTGCACCCACAGGACCGATGAAACGAGAGCCGAAGTCTCGGTCGGAGGCGGCGCCTTGAGCGGCAGGGTAGAGACCGCCAGCGCGCGCACCTGCTCGGGATGGCGCGCGGTGTACATCGTCGCGATCGTCGCCCCGCTGGAACTGGCGACGATGACGAACTTGCCGAGGCCCTTCTGCTTCACGAACCGCTCGATCAGTTCAACGACGCTCGGCATCCCCTGCGAGGGACGCGGATCGACGGAGAGACCATAGGGCGGCCAGTCGAAGCGGATGACGCGGTAGGAGCCCTTGAGCTGGTCGGCCCAGCCGTCCCAGATCCGCAGGTTCGACATGGAACTGTGGAGCATCAGGATGACCGGCCCCTGCCCTTCGTCGCGGACATGCAGCTTGACGTCGCCGACCATCTCGAACTTCGACGGCCCGGTCGCCTGCTCGGCCGCGACAGCCTCATAGCTGGGGTTCCACCAGCCAAGCCGCATAGTGCCCAGCGTACCCGCCGCGACGAGCGCCACTGCCGCCACCACGCCGCCGACGATCCTGCCCACCCGGCGGCTGCCCTTTGCGGAACTGCTTTCGGCCCGATCCCTGACGCTCATCCATGATCCCCTGTGCTGAAACGCCGATGATGACGGGGAGCGCGGCGCGGCTCCAATCAGTAGATTGCAATGAGCCATACCCGCACCGCATGGCGCCACACTCCGCGAGCCAATGTCTCCGGCAGGTGGGCAAACGGCGCCTCACCCAAGAATAAGCGGCGGAAAATCGCGCTATCGAACGCTCCAAACCGACAGAGGGAGACCAAGATGCGCCACGCCCCGCCCCCGCCTTATGTCCTCGCCACGTGCGCCTCGGCGCCGCAGTGCGTGTTCGCGAATGGCGCCGTGGACCGCGCCGCGATCGACCACAACATCGCGCAGACCATCGCCTTGGCCGAGCGGGCGGTCGGTGATCACGGGGCACGGCTGGTCGTGTTCCCGCAGTTCGGCCTGACCGGCTATGCCATGGTTTCCCCCGAGGCCTGGCACGACGCCGCCTTCGCGCTCCCCGGCCCGGAGATCGAGCGCATCGCCGAAGCCTCCCGCCGCACCGGCGCATGGATCGCCGTCCAGGTGCCCGAGCGCCACGACGTCTTTCCGGGTCGCCACTTCCTTTCCTGCGTCATCGTCGGTCCTGACGACGGCATCGCCCTCGTCCACCGCAAGGGCTATTCGCTCTCGCTGCGCACCAGCCCGATCGATGTGTACGAGCGGTTCGTGGAAGTCTTCGGCAAGGAGGCGTTCCACCCCGTGATCGACACGCCGATCGGCCGTCTCGGCGCGGTGATCGGTGCCGAACTCCATTGGCCGGAAGTGTGCCGCTCACTGGCACTCAACGGCACCCAAGTGGTACTTAACCCCATAGCAGCCGCCCCGCACCTCGACTATCTGCAGCGAGCAGGCGCGCTTCAGGTCCGGCCTGTGCGGGCCTTCGAGAACATGGTGTACCTCGCCGCCGCCAACATCGCCGGACCGGAAGGCGCACCGCGCTCGACGATCTTCGACTACAAGGGCGCCTCGATCGCAAATCCCGCGCCCGATGCGCCGGACATCACGCTCGCAACGATCGACATCCCGGCGCTTGAAGCATGGCGGCGTGAGCCATCCGCCAATTTCCTCGCCCAGATCCAGGCCGACACCACGGTTCAGCCTGATCCGAGCCATCACTGGCCTCGTAACGCATGGCCGGCGCATGCCCCCTCCGGCTTCGAAGATCTGATCGCGACGGAGGCGGCGGCATGGGAGAAATTCAACGCCCAATGGGGATAGGCAACGGCTTGTTCGACCGATTGCATAGTGAACACGATTTAGATATACATATGACTGTGAAACATCCGATAAACAGCGAAGTATCGGCCAACTGATCATGAGTTTGAGGCCAGACAACGACCGGTTCAAGGCCCGCGATGCCGACGCCGTCATGACGTTTGGGCAACTGTGCGGGGCCCTGTCCTACTGCTCCGAGGCCACCCTTCGCGTCTTTGCGGGACAGGCCTTGCGCCATGCCCTGATCTCGGCGCTTCGCCAAGAAGGACACGCCTTCACCGACATGCGCTTTCATGCCTGGTTCGCGGGCTTGACCACCTTGTCCGACGAAAGCCCCAGACATGCCCGCGACCCGCGATCTGTGTGCAGCGCGATCCTGACCGAACTTGCCAACTGGGACGATGCCATAGTCAGCCAGCTGGCAGAGCAGCTCAAGACCGCCCTACTGGCCCCGCTGGACAGTTCCGGGCACAACGCGAACGCCGAAGCCCACCGGATCGTCGAGGCCGCGCGCATGCTGGTTCGCGGATTGCCCTCGGCGGATTCCCCGGCCCCGCTTTCCGATCTCGCCGCATTGCACGACGCCCTTGCCTCCAGCATCGACTTTGCACCGTCTGAGCGAACGACCACGCGCCTCGCATTCGCCAATCGCCAGTTCGACGTCGCCATACCCGCTCCTCAAGCCCCCCTCTGGGCCATCGACATGCTCGCCGGGCGGCACTTGTGCGATGGACAGGGCTTGCGCATCGCCTTCCCCATGCCCGGCCTTGCGAGGCTGGAGGCCTTTGGCATGACCGATGGCCTTCGGCGACGGCAATCGGGCGCGCCGGGCCTGCTCGAAGCCGCTGGAAAGATGCTTTCACAGTTGCGCTCAGCACACGCCCTTGCGAGCTTCGTGCATGCTCCGGTGCCCGGGCGGCGCGGCAGTTCACGGGCGCCGATGCTGATGGAACTGCTCGCCGGGTTTGGTCCCTTGCGCTCAAGACAGATAGAAACGATGCTCGGCGCCTCACGCCTTGGCGTTACCGGTATGATCGAAAGTTGGGAGGCCCAAGGCGCGATCGGCCGAACGACGATCTCAGGTTCTCACCTGCTGGAACTGCGCGCGACGCCAAGGGACTTGCAAAGGCCCACCGCACCCGAGCCATCGGCATTCTCGGCCGGTGCTCTCGACGATTATGAGGCATCGCTCGAAGCGATCGATCGACTGCTGGCACGTCGCAACAATCTACCTCCCGTTGACGACGAAGACTGAAACGCCGCAAAATCGGCCTGCTCGGAGCGTATCCACTCCCAATTCAGCCCTGTGACCCGCTTTTGCGACCCTGCCGGAAAGCGCCCTTACAGCCCCGACAGGATCGCCCGACGACCACGGATATATAATTCGCCTCCCTGCGCTCAGAGACGCCCTCAGAGGAAATTCGAGTTTTTCGAGGCCAACACCTTATGATGTTGCCTCGATCGCGCTTCATCCCTCGATCAGCCCTCGGATCGCGCCAAGCAGTTCGTCCGTGGATGCGCCCGAGCGCGGAACGATCTTCAAGGTCAGTCCGCTTCGCGCCGAGCGGGCGTAGCGAAGCATCGGCTTCCCGTTCCCGGCCTTGACCACCAGCTCACCACCGCCGCTTTTCGTCTTGGCCACCGTCGCAGCGATCAGGCGCTTGGCGACTTCGGGGCCGGACAGCTTCACGCCAAGGTCGGTGCGCTCAGCGCACACCCCCCTGCCCTCTTCGACCATAAGCGCCAGCGCGCGCGGATCGCCGGTAAGCGGTTTGATGTCCCTTGCCACGCGCACGGTGATGTCATGGGTATCGGCAAAGACCGCCACGATCTCTTCGGGCAGACGCGCGACGTCGAGAAGACGGCTGAGCCAGGAACGCGAGATCTTCAGGTGCTCGGCCATCTCGCTTTGCGAACCGTCGTAGAACTCATCCAGTGCCCGCATATACTCGTTGGCGCGCTCCCAGTCGGAAATGTCCTTGCGCGAGCGGTTCTCGATGTCCGAGACGCGGAACGCCTCCTCGTCAGACACGTGCTGGATAGTGACGAGGTATTCGTATTCGGGGTGATGATGCGTGCGCAGCCACTGCACGGTCCACCACCGGCGGACACCCGCGATGATCTCGTAGTCGTAATCAGGGTCGTTCGTCAGCCTGCGGACGATCGCCGGGATGCGCTGCTTCTTCGCCGAGAGGAATGCGTCGATCAGGTCCCGGCAACTCTCTTCATCGAGGTGATCGATGTCGCGATTGTGCAACCGCCAGGGGCGGCACCGAGCCGGGTCCACCCATTCGGTGCGGTCGGTCACGACCTTGCCCGAAGCGAGCCGCGCGAGGGTCTGGCTCCGGCTGGCCATGATGCTTTCGGACGGCGCCGAGGTGTCCAGCTCCGCATCCTCGAGCCCCTCGGTGAGGCTGCTCCCAAACCCGCGATTACCCTTTGCCATAGTCATTTCCCGTCCGCCGCAGCGTATAATCCTACCGCCGGTTGCCACGTGGCAACACCGGTA
>NZ_BAAILP010000191.1:24255-71438 GCF_054589055.1 Novosphingobium sp. 11B
CGCCTTCGATCCAATTGCAGGCAATGACCGGATCGAATTTTACATCACTTTGAATTTATAGTGTTTTGTCGTTCGTTGCCACGTGGCAACAGATCAATCGACCTTCCCGGCGCGGCTTTCCCAGGTGCGCAAAACGTCCTGTTCAATGTCATGGCAGACGTCGTTGAGGAAGCGTACGCACCGATTATGGACCTCATGCGAGGTGACCGGGCGGTCGAGTTCGAAGACCGTCTTCATGCGCGAACTGGCATTGTCGATCTCGGCGCTGACCTTGAGCACCGAGCCGATCATCGAGCCGCCGAACACCTGCCGCATCATCGCCAGGATCTCGCGGTGCATGGACTTGCTGTCGTCCACACGGCTGGCGACGAGGCGGATGAAATTGTAGGCAGGCCTCACCCTGCCCCCCAGCTGCTCCAGCTGCTTCATGGTGGTACGGGCCATGTCGATGAAAGACACGGTCGATGCGAAATCGATCACGCTGGGCGGCGCGGGGATGACCATGGCGTTGGCAGCCTGAAGCACGGCCATCGACACCATGCCCAGTGCCGGCGGCGGATCCATGACCACGATGTCGTAGTCGTCCACGACCTCATCGATCGCCTGGGCAATGATGTCGATGATATCGAAGCTCTGGTTCTGGGCTAGGTAGCCGGCGATCTCGTACTCAAGGTTATAGAGCTTGAGATTGGCGGGGATCAGATCGAGCCCGAAGAAATGCGTCTTGCGGATGATCGAACGCACGCCGAGCAGTTCGGGATTATGGAAGTGCCCATAGAGCGTGTCGTCCTCTCCGAGATCAACGTCGGGGCGATAGCCAAACATCATCGTCGAACTGGCCTGGCTGTCGCAGTCGATGAACAGGACACGGTAGCCGCGGATCGCGAAGTGCTGCGCCATGTGCAGGGCGAGCGTGGACTTGCCGACGCCTCCCTTGAAGTTCGACACCGAAAGGATCGCCGGAGTATCGCCCGGCGCGCGCCACGGCCGCGTGCCGAAGACGGCGCGCATGTGATCGAGTTCCTCCAGCGTATATTGTACCCGGTGCCCGGACGCGGTGCGGTCTCGCTCGGGCAGGCGGCCGTCGCGCTCGGCCTCGCGGATCGCCGAGGCCGTCCGCCCGACCAGGGACGCGGCCTTGGAGATCGGGTAGGAGGGACCGACCTTGTGGCCGGTCTCCGGATCGAGCGCGCCGTCGCGAATACGCTTGAGGATGGTGAGAGCCTTGCGGTGAAGCAGGCCAAGGCTATCTTCCAGCAGTTCGTCGCCGCTGATGTCAGAAGGAGCAGGGGTCGTCGCCATAGATACCCGTCTTGTGAGTTTGAAGCCCGACCCTACCCGGGTTGGAAGTTTCGAGCAACGACCGTCCACCAGTGTTACAAAACCACCGATGATCTCCGTGCTTTTTGCCCCGAAAAGAACGAAGGCGGCTATTGCCTCGATTCGCGCGACCGATGATCTCGGTGCCGTTGGCGACCTGCAGACGCAAAATCGCCCTTCAGGGGCAGCGCATCCCGATCGTTTGCGAACGCAGGGGCGAGGTTTTCCCCAAAGACCGATGATGACGGTGCCCAGCGATGATGACGGTGCGTTTGAACGATGATCTCGGAGCGGTTGGGACCGATGATCTCGGAGCGCATACCTATTACAAGAATCCCTAATCAATATCCGATTCGCGAATCGGCTTGATTGAAAAACAGGGAAATTTGGCAGTGGCGCGAAAAAGGCACCGAGATCATCGGTGAGCTTGTAGGTTTCAACCGCCAATTCCTGCCGAAACTGCCAACCTCCTTGCCAATCAGGCCGAAACCTGTTGTCTAAGCGGGACATTACAGGTCCCTGAGTCGGGGCAGAGCAGGGCGACATGAACGGAGATAGCAGCAAGCCGATCGGACACCAGTACGCGCTCGCCATGCTCGATGGCGGCGAGGCGCGGGTGCGTTCACTTGCCCAGGCTGCCGGATCGCAATTGACGATGGATGCGTTTCTGCGCGTCCACGACGAGGAACCGGTTCCGGCGTTCCTCCATTCGGCGCTATGCGCCATGTCGCTGCCGACCAAGCGGCCCAAGGACGAGACCCAGCCCATCCTGCGCGAGGATGGCAAGTATGCGCTGGCCATCAATCCGCGTCCCGTACTGCAGACGGTGGACGGCAAGCCGGTGCTGCGCAGTCTCGGCGTGCCGTATGGCGCCTATCCGCGCGTCGCGCTCATCTATCTGCTGTCGCAGGCCGTCTCGAAGCGGTCGCGGGACGTCTATCTCGGGCGCAACTTCACCGAATGGATGCGCAGGCTCGGCTACCAGACCGTGTCCTATGGACCGCGCGGCACGGCGAACCGCATGCGCGAGCAGGTCGATCGCCTGCTCGCCTGCGAATGGCAGATCCGCTGGGACGGCACAGAGGCGGGCGATAATGCGTTCGCGGTGCGCGACGTCAAGATTTCCAACGAATATGCCGGATCGCTCGAGAAGAACGGGGCCTTCGCGCGCGAAATCCGCATGTCGGAAGGGTTCTATTCGCACCTGATCGAGCATGCGGTGCCGCTCAACGAAGTCGCCATCCGCGAACTCAAGGGCACGCCCACGGCGCTCGACCTCTATACGTATCTGGCCTATCGGCTGCCGCGTATCGGCGTGGACAAGGGGCAGACAATCTCCTGGGACCAGCTGGCGCGCCACCTCGGCAACGACGCGGACAGCAAGCGTTTCCGCCAGACCGTGCGCGAGACCATGCAACTCGTCTCGGCAGTCTACCCGAACGCCAATATCGACATGTCCGGGCGAAAGGTCGTGCTTTATCCCTCGCCGGCGCCGCTGGAGCGCAAGCTGGTCGGACCGCATCTGCGGCTGCTGGGCGCTCCCGCGGCAAAAGAGGCACCGAGATCATCGGTCCCGGCGAAGGGCAGCGGCAAGCTTCGGCCGGATTCCGGAAATGCCGCGTCCGACGAACCCCTGCTCGACTTCCCGAACGGCAGCATGAGCTTCGGCGCGCGGGAAGCCGCGTTTCGCAAGATCGGCCTGGACAAGGGCCATCCCTGGGCGGTGGACCAGATGGCCGACGCATTCCGCGCCGGCTTCCCCGGGATTTCGCGCAAGCGCAGCGAAACCGAGTGGTTGCGGGTGTGGGACGCCTTCGTCGTCAGCTATGCCAGACGGCGTAGCGCTACCGAGGCCGAATGACCGATGATGTCCGAGCCGTTTGACGGCTGCGGGCACGCCATGTCACTCGCCTGACAGTTCGATCAGGCTGCGGAAGTTGCGCGTCGTCGGAGAGGCATCGCGCAAATGCAGCATCAAGAGCTGGCTGGAGAACGGCATCTCGATCGACCGGAAGGTCAGCGTATCGACATTGAAGCGGGCAAGCGAACGCGACAGGATCGTGATCCCGAGCCCTGCGGCGGTAAGCCCCACGAGTGTACCGAAGCTGTCGGCCTCCAGCGACACGGTCGGACGGAAACCGAGTTCCTCGCAATGGAGGCCGAGCATCTCGTTGAAGCCGGCGCCGTTCATCGAACTGAAGAGGATCAACTGTTCGCCTTCGATGTCGGCCAGCGTAAGCGGGCGATCGTACCGGGTGAACGGGTGATCGCGGCGCATCGCCAGCATCATTCCCTCGCACTGGAGCGGAAGCATCTGCATCTGCGGCAGCAGCGTCAGCGGTGAGAAGGCGCGCAGGATACCGATGTCCAGCGTTCCGCGCTCGACGCCGCTGATCTGGTCCTCGCGCGGGAGTTCGTGCAGTTCGACGCTCACTTCCGGAAACTTCGCCCGGAACCGGGCGAGTGCGTCCACCACATAAGGGGTGAACGGCACCGAAGGCGAGAAGCCGAGGCTGAGACGGCCGACCTCTCCGGAATCCGCCAGCCGGGCAATGCGGGCGGCGCGGTCGGCCTGCGCCAGCGTCTCGCGCGCGTGCGGCAGGAAATGCAAGCCGGCCCGGGTCAGCTTGACGCTCCTGCTGGTGCGTTCGAACAGGCGCACGCCCAGTTCGTCCTCCAGCGCGCGGACCTGCTGGCTAAGGGGAGGCTGGGAGATTCCCAGGCGCCGGGCTGCGGCGCCGAAGTGCAGTTCCTCGGCCACGCAGATGAAGTAGCGCAGGTGCCTGAGCTCCAAGGGTCATGCTCCGATTGATAGGTTTTGGATATTGATCATGCGTCCATATATATTGGACAGAAAAGATCCAAGCGCGCATCGGCGATCCCGTGAGGGGTTCCTCTCACGATGCGGCCGGCCAACACCGCTCCCGAACAACAAGGCGGGTGACCGATCCGTTTCCTGACCCGGCATCGCCGGCCGGGCTTTCGTCTTGCGCCTCGGGCGCGGCGGGGCAGGGCGGTGCGGCCGGTCTACGACGAGGATGGCGTTGAAGGGGTCGCGAGGCGCGGATCGACCGTGTCTTCGCGGCGCATGGAGAAGTCGATGATCGGTATCGTCAAAGTCGCCCTGAACCGCCCGCTGACGTTCATCGTCATGGCCATCCTGATTGCCGTCGGCGGTATACTCGCGGCGTTCAGAACGCCGGTCGACATCTTTCCCGAGATCAAGGTTCCGGTGATCGCGGTCGCCTGGCAATATGCGGGTCTGCCGCCGCAGGACGTCGGCGATCGCATGATCACCCCTTACGAACGCGTGCTGACCACCACCGTCAACGACATCGAACACGTCGAGAGCCAGTCCTACCAGGGCATCGGCATCGTCAAGATCTACTTCCAGCCGGGCGTCGATATCCGCACCGCGACGGCGCAGGTCACCTCGATCTCGCAGACGATCCTCAAGCAGCTTCCGCCGGGTGCGACGCCGCCGCTGATCCTCAACTATTCCGCTTCCACCGTGCCGATCCTGCAGCTTGCGCTATCGGGCAAGGGGCTGACCGAGCAGCAGCTTTTCGATCTGGGCCAGAACCAGATTCGTCCGCGCCTCGTCACCGTGCCCGGCCTTGCCATGCCGTTCCCGTCCGGCGGCAAGCAGCGTCAGGTCCAGATCGACCTCGATCCGCAAGCGCTGCAGGCGCGCGGGCTTTCAGCGCAGGACGTCGGCAACGCCATTGCCGCACAGAACCAGATCAACCCGGCTGGTTTCGTGAAGATCGGTGCGACCCAGTACAGCGTGCGCCTCAACAACTCGCCGAGCACGATCGACGCGCTCAACGACATCCCGGTCAAGGTCGTCAACGGCGCCACCATCTATATGCGTGACGTCGCCTACGTGCGCGATGGCAGCGCGCAGCAGCAGAACATCGTGCATGTCGATGGCAGCCGCTCGGCGCTGCTGACCGTGCTCAAGAACGGCGCAGCCTCGACGCTGGCCATCGTTAACGGGGTGAAGGAGGCCATGCCTTCCATCCAGCAGACGCTGCCCGACACGCTCAAGGTCCTGATCGTGGGCGACCAGTCGCTGTTCGTGAAGGCGGCGGTCAGTGGCGTCATCCACGAAGGTGCGATCGCCGCCGCGCTGACCTCGCTGATGATCCTCCTGTTCCTCGGCTCCTGGCGCTCGACGGTGATCATCGCACTGTCGATCCCGCTGGCGGTGCTGGCCGCCGTCATGGCGCTGGCGATCTTCGGGCAGACGCTCAACGTGATGACGCTGGGCGGCCTTGCGCTCGCGGTCGGCATCCTCGTCGATGACGCGACGGTGACGATCGAGAACATCAACTGGCACCTCGAGCAGGGCAAGGGCGTCGTGGAATCCATCCTCGACGGCGCGGCGCAGATCGTGACGCCGGCGTTCGTCTCGCTGCTGTGCATCTGCATCGTCTTCGTGCCGATGTTCTTCCTGCCGGGCGTCGCGGGCTATCTTTTCGTGCCGATGGCGCTGTCGGTGGTCTTCGCGATGATCGCCTCGTTCATCCTGTCGCGCACGCTGGTGCCGACCATGGCGATGTACCTGCTCAAGCCGCATGCCCCGCACGGCGAGAACCATCACAACGCCGGAGAGCCAGGCTCGCGCAACGTGTTCGTCCGCTTCCAGCGCGGCTTCGAGGCGCGGTTCGAAAAGGTGAGGGCGGTCTACATCAGCCTGCTGCGCCGGGCGTTGGGATCGAGCAAGGGCTTCATGATCGGCTTCCTTGCGATCGTGCTCGTCTCGTTCGGACTGATGCCATTCCTGGGCAGCAACTTCTTCCCGGCGGTCGATTCCGGGCAGATCGCCATGCACGTGCGGTTGCCCGCAGGCACCCGCATCGAGACTTCGGCCTCGCGGTTCGAGGCGATTACCAGCGAGATCCGCCGGATCATTCCGGCAGAACAGCTTGGCACCGTCACCGACAACATCGGCCTGCCGGTCAGCCCGCTCAACACCATCTATTCGAACAGCGGAACGATCGGTCCGCAGGATGGCGACGTTCTGGTCACTCTCAAGGAAGGCCACCAGCCGACCGAGCAATTCGTCGATCGTCTGCGTGTGGAAATGCCGCGCCGCTTCCCCGGCGCCACGTTCGCCTTCCTGCCCGCCGACATAACCAGCCAGATCCTCAACTTCGGTTCGCCTTCGCCGATCGACATCCAGATCGCGGGCAAGGACCAGGACGCCGCGCGTATCTACGCGCACAAGCTGATGACCAGACTTTCGCGCATTCCCGGGATCGCCGACATGCGGCTACAGCAGCCCGCGCGCTCGCCGCAGCTTGACGTGGAGGTCGATCGGGCACGCATCGGTCAGTACGGACTGAGCGAAAGGGACGTGACGACCAGCCTTGCCAGTTCGCTGGCCGGCACGGCGCAGACCGCCCCTCTGTTCTTCGTGAATCCGGAAAACGGCGTGTCCTATCCGGTCGTGGCGCAGGCGCCGGAGTATCAGGTCGGTTCGATGAACGCGCTGTCGGACATCCCGGTCTCGGGCACTGCCGGAACGCCCACGCAGCCGCTCGGCGCGCTGGCCTCGCTTACCCGGTCGAGCACGACCTCGGTGGTCTCGCACTATAACATCCAGCCCGTGATCGACATCTATGCGACCACGCAGGGCCGTGATCTCGGCAATGTCGCGGCCGCCGTACAGTCGGCCATAGATTCGCTCGAGAAGGAACAGCCCAAGGGTTCCAGCGTCACGATCCGCGGCCAGTACCAGACCATGAACACCGCTTTCTCCGGCCTCGGCTTCGGCTTGCTGGGGGCGATCTTCCTGATCTACCTGCTGATCGTCGTGAACTTCCAGAGCTGGGTCGATCCCTTCGTGATCATCACCGCGCTGCCCGCCGCGCTTGCCGGGATCGTATGGATGCTCTTCGCCACCGGGACCACGCTTTCGGTGCCTGCCCTTACCGGCGCGATCATGTGCATGGGCGTGGCGACCGCGAACTCGATCCTCGTCGTCAGCTTCGCGCGCGAAAAACTCGCCGAACTGGGCGATGCCACCAAGGCGGCGATCGAGGCGGGCCTCGTGCGCTTCCGCCCGGTGCTGATGACCGCGCTTGCGATGATCATCGGCATGGCGCCGATGGCGCTCGGGCTGGGCGAGGGCGGTGAGCAGAACGCCCCGCTCGGCCGCGCGGTGATCGGCGGCCTGATCTGCGCTACGATCGCAACCCTATTCTTCGTCCCTACCGTGTTCAGCTTCGTCCACCGCCGCCGCACCCATGGCGACGAGCAGACCCGTTCGATGGAAATGCAGCCCAGCCATGCTTGAACCCGAGATCACTGAAAACACCGCTTCCGTCCCCGGCCCGTCCAGCGGAACGCTGAAGAAGGTCGGCATCGGCGCCGCCGTCGTCGCGCTGGCCGTCGTCGCCTTCGGCGTCGCGAGCCGGATCAGCGCCACCAACGACCTCGAGGCGGTGGCCGCAGACGCTGCGGTTCCGACCGTCACCGTCGTTTCGCCCGCCACGGCCGAGGGCGGCGACGGGCTCGTCCTGCCGGGCACGATCCAGGCCTACAACAGCGCCGCGATCAACGCGCGGACCAACGGCTACGTCCGCCGCTGGCTGGCCGACATCGGCGATCACGTGAATGCCGGGCAAACGCTCGCCATCCTTGACGCGCCCGAGATCGACCAGCAGCTGGCACAGGCCAAGGCGGACTACCAGACGGCGCTCGCCAACCAGCGCCTTGCCGCGACGACATCGAAGCGCTGGCAGTCGATGCTGGCGCAGGATGCCGTCTCACAGCAGGAAGCGGACGAGAAGGCGGGCGACCTCGCGGCCAAGACCGCGCTGGCGAATGCCGCGCTGGCCAGCGTGCGCGAACTCAATGCCAAGCGCGGTTTCACCCAGCTTTCCGCGCCGTTCAGCGGTGTCGTCACCAGTCGCTCGGCCCAGATCGGCGCGCTGGTGGTGTCGGGCAATGCTGCCTCGCAGCCGCTCTTCACCGTCTCCGACGTACACCGCATGCGCATCTACGTGCGTGTGCCGCAGGTCTACTCTTCGCAGATCCATGCGGGGATGAAGGCCAGCCTCGATCTGCCCGAATTCGCAGGCCGCGATTTCGAGGCGTCGCTGACCCGCTCGGCCAATTCGGTCGATGCCCAGTCGGGCGCCATGCTGGTCGAACTGCAGGCGGACAATTCCGACGGCGCGCTCAAGCCCGGTGCCTTCGCCCATGTGCGCTTCGCCATCGACGGAGTTGGCGGTGGTTTGCGCCTTCCCGGCAGCGCGATCATGGCGGCGGAGGACGGCCCGAGCGTCGCGATCGTCGGCAAGGACGGGACGGTCACGCTGCGCCGCGTCACCATCGCCCGGGACGAGGGCAAGACCGTGCTGGTCTCGGTAGGCCTGAAGCCCGGCGACAAGGTTATCGATTCCCCGCCGGACTCCATCCGCACCGGTGACCGCGTCCGCGTCGCCGCGCCGGACGGGAAGGGCGCCAAGGAGGCCGGCGGCAATGGCTGACCCCATGGTTGACAGGGGCAGGGGCATGCTCGCCCGGACGCTGGGCCTGTCGGTCGCTCTCGCGCTGGGCGCCTGCTCGATGGCACCGGACTACCAACCGCCGCAGACCGCGGCGCCCGCGCAGTTCAAGGAAATGCCCGGCTGGGCCGCCGCGACTCCGCGCGATGCAGAGGGCAGGGGGCCTTGGTGGGACGTTTACGCCGATCCCACGCTGGCCGATCTCGAGGCACGCGCGGCCAAGGCCAGTCCGACCCTTGCGGCAGCCCTTGCGCGGTACGACGCCGCGCGCGCTGCGGCGCGGGTGGAGCAGTCCGATCTGTTCCCGCAAGCGGGCGTGAGCGGGCAGGCTTCGCGCGAGCGGCTGTCGGCGAACCGGCCGCTCAGCACCGGAAGCTCCCGCAAGTATAATGACTATACCGTGGGCGGGTCGATCGATTACGAGCTGGACCTGTGGGGCCGCATTCGCAACCAGGTGAAGGCGGCCACGGCGGAATCGGATGCGAGCGCCGCCGATCTCGCTTCCGCGCGCCTCAGTCTGCAGGCTGCGGTTGCGGACGCCTATTTCCGGCTGCGCGGGCTCGATGCGCAGGCGCAAGTGCTCGACCGTTCGGTCGAGGCTTTCGCCCGGGCTTATGACCTGACCGACAAGCGGCACACCGGCGGCGTCGCCTCCGGGATCGACGTCAATCGCGCCCGCACCGTCCTCGGCAATGCGCGCGCGCAAGTGGCGACGATCGCCAACCAGCGCGCCGCCACCGAGCACGAGATCGCCGCGCTCGTCGGCGAAGTGGCGTCCGGCTTCGATCTGCCGGTGGCGGTCGGCGATTTCACGCCGCCCGCGCCTCCGGCGGCGACGCCGTCCGATCTGCTGCAGCGCCGCCCGGACATCGCAGCTGCGGAGCGGCGGGTCTTCGCCGCCAATGCCCGCATCGGCGTGGCCAAGGCGGCGTTCTTCCCCTCACTGACGCTGGGCGCGGCGGGGGGATGGGAAACCACCAATGGCCAGTTGCTGACGACGCCGAACACGTTCTGGTCGCTCGGTCCGCTCACCAGCCTGCTGACGATCTTCGACGGCGGCCGCCGCTCGGCGCAGGTCAAGATCTCGCGCGCGGACTACGAGGAGACGGCAGCGGACTACCGCGAAACGGTGCTGACCGCCTTCCGCCAGGTCGAGGATGCGATCGCGGCGATGCATCACCTTTCCTCCGCCGCCGTCGCGCAGAAGGAGGCGGCCGACGCCGCGCAGCGCACGCGGGACATTGCCATGTCCCGCTACCGCGACGGTGCGGCCGGTTACCTCGACGTGGTGACGGCACAGACCGACGCTCTCGATGCTCAGCGCGCCTACATCTCAGTTCAGACGCAGCGGATGCAGGCGAGTGTAGCCTTCGTGAAGGCGCTTGGCGGCGGCTTGACGGAGTTTGGCGGCGCCATGTCGGGCGATTGAGCCAATATTAGGTCAGTTGAGCCGGAGTTCGCCCTGACGCGTTTCGCTTCGGCCCGGCGGGGCGGGCTGGTGCATGGCGGCCGATCGCCCCATCAGGCACCGGGCTCCGCCGACCAGCGTATAGACCGCATGCCGCCCGGCTCCGCGGTTCTGGTGATCGACGCGGAAGCCCTGGTAATGGCGCCGGACCAGTCCGGCCTGCACCAGTTCCGATACCGCGCGGCTCAAATTGGTCTTGCCCGATTTGCGGATACGCTCGTGCACTTCGGCGGCGATCACCGCTTGCGCTGCGGCCGGTTCAGCCGGGGCTCTGCCGGATGAGAGCAGATCAAGGCGCACTTTTTCAGCCAGCATCAGTCGCTTAGGATCGCGCGCACCCATCGGAGCGAGGGCGTCGCAAAGCCAGTCGCGCAGCAGGGTAGTGCGGCCCTCGCGCAGGATGAACGGCCCGGCGCTGCCATCGGGCCGCGCGATTTCCGCGATAAGGCTCAGCACCATGAAGGCATAGCGCGGCCGCGAACTTGTCTGTGCCACGCGGTCCAGCAGGTCCGCCATGTCGCTGGCCTGCCCGCGATGCGGGGAGAGGGGCGTGTGAAAGAACATAGCGAGGCAAAATAGAGCACATAAACGGAATCGTGAGAATCCCCTTTCCGGGCCGCGCTTCGCTTTGTCAGCAATGACACTTTGCCGCCGGTAAAGTGTCACGGGTGAAGGTTTCCCATGAGCCGCTGATTCGACCATCACTGCGGACCTCTCAAGCCAATCCGCGCAGCGCCGTCATTTTGCGACATTTGATAGAATTGGTAAGACCGAATGCAATATTGCGCTCGGTCTTGGGCGCCTCAGCCAAGTGCATGTGCCGCGAACTTCGGCTGATTCCTGAGTAAAAGTGTCATTTCCGGCACTTACCTCATGTCTGATGGCGCGCGCTTCGACAAATCGCCACGGCGAATGGCAACAGGAGCATCATCGCCGGGAAGATGTTGGCTACCACTGCTTCATTCCAGGCCGCCCCCCTCGTATGGTCCGCAAGCCGATCACGGGACGAAAGTCTTGCAATTGGCCGGACAGGTTTCCGCTTCGAGGAGACCTGGGGAACAATGGCCCCGCCACAAGAACGGGGTGATCGCCGGTCATTTCCCGAACCGCGCGGCTCGCAGGCCGCGTGGGGGAACGGCCGGAACGGTAAGACCAATGATGGGGATGATGTGATGAGGCTGCTTTCGTCTGTACTTTTGTGTTCCGCCAGCCTGGCCGGTCTCTCGACCCCCGCCCTTGCGCAAAATGCGGATACTTCCGCTGACGAAGCGGTCGCCGGCAACGTCATCATCGTCCAGGCTCGCCGCCGCGACGAGGCGGTGCAGGATGTTCCGGCAGTCATCGACACGGTTACGGCGGACGACGTGGCCAAGCTCAACATCCGTGACTTCAAGGAAGTCTCCACCCTCGTCCCCGGCCTCCAGCTCACCACCGAGGCGAACGGCGTCGGCGGCGGCGGCCGCCTGCGCGGCGTCAACTTCGACGTCTCGGCCAGCGGCACCAACCCGACGGTCGAATTCTACTTCAACGACGCGCCGATCACGGCGGGCGTGATCCTGCAACAGATGTACGACATCGGGCAGATCGAAGTGCAGCGCGGGCCGCAGGGCACGCTGCGCGGCCGCGCCGCGCCTTCGGGCTCGATCACCATCGGCGCCAAGAAGCCCGACCTCTACTCGGTGGGCGGCTTCACCGATATGACTGCCAACGATATCGGCACGCTCAACTTCAAGGGTGGCTTCAACCTGCCCATTATCGAAGGCATCGCCGCGATCCGCGTCGCCGGTGTCTGGGACGAGAACGAGGCCGACCGCGTCCGCCCGATCACTTCCGCGCGCGATCCCTTCCAGCGCACCAAGAGCGGCCGCATTTCCGCTATCGTGCAGCCCACCGACTGGCTCAAGTTCGAGGGCATGTACCAGAAGATGGACCGCAAGGCCCGTCTCTACGACCAGGTCGCGTCCTTCAGCGAAGTGAACCCCGACGCAGCTGCGAGCCCGGTCTATATCGACAGTTCGGACCGCCGCTCGATCATGGAATCGCCGCGTCCGATCCACCAGATCTACGACATCTACAACTGGCGCGCGGAGGCATCGGGCTTCGGGCAAGTGCTGATCTATCAGGGCCAGCACTATACCCAGAAGATCACCGGCATCGAAAATTCGGACGAGGCCAACTTCTTTTCCGCCGGCACCGTTCAGGATACGTATTCGTCGCCCAAGGCGACCTCGCATGAAGTGCGCCTGCAGAACGACGCGCGCATCGCCGACATCTTCGATTACGTCGTCGGCTTCTTCGACTACAAGAACGACAACCCGACGACCCTCAACCGTCCGACCATCCTGGGCTATCCGACGAGCGCGACGACCGGTGCCATCTTCGGCATCGTCAACACCGCGATCCAGCGTACCAATACCAGCCACGAGCAGTCGTTCTTCGGCAACCTGACCGCGCATCTGGGCGAGGGGACCGAAGTTTCCGGCGGCGTGCGCCACATCTCCTACACTTCGCAGAACGGCTTGTTCATCAATGGCGCCTCGACCGCCACGACCGGTCAGGACGCGAAGAAGTGGATCTACTCGGCTTCGGTGAAGCACAATTTCTCGCCAGACTTCATGGTCTATGCGAGCACGGGAAGCTCCTGGCGGCCCGGTATCAACGTGGTTGGCGATTTCAGCCAGCGCATGTCGGAACTGGAGGAGAGCTTCGTCAACCTGCCGCCGGAAAGCTCCAAGTCCTATGAGCTGGGCTTCAAGAGCACGCTTCTGGGCGGCCGCATGCGCCTGAACGCGACGGCCTACCACCAGAAGTTCAAGAACTATCCGTACCGCACCGGCGGACGCGGGGTCTACTTCGTGGACTACACCAATCCGGCCAACCCGGTGGTGACCCAGTTCAACTTCGTCGGCGCCGTCCCGGTCGAGGTCAACGGCATCGAGGGCGACGTCTCGATCGACGTGATGGACGGCTGGAACCTGGGTCTCGTCGCCAGCTACTCGATCGGCAAGATCAAGAGCGGTACGGTTCCATGTAACGACCTCAACGGGGACGGCGTGCCGGATGTGATCACGTCCGCGCCTTCGCTGCCGGTTCTGCAGGCTGCGGTTGGCAGTGACAACATTTCGGCTTGCCAGGTCAACCAGCGCTCCGGCTTCCAGGCGCCGTTCAGCGCAACGCTGACCAGCGAATACAGCTTCGCGGTGAGCGATCACGTCAATGCGTACGTGCGCGGCCTGTTCAACTTCTTCGGCAGTTCGCGCGTCGACCCGGTGAACATCTACGACAACCTCGGCTCTTACGGTCTGGTCAATATCTTTACCGGCATCCGCGACGCCAAGGGGGCGTGGGAAGTCTCGCTCTTCGCCAAGAACCTGCTGGACACCACCAAGACGCTGACCCGGACCGACCCGCTGTTTACGTCCTATCGCAACATTCTGGCGGGTGGCGCGGCGACCACGTTCACCAGCACTTACAACGGCGTGACCACCACCGCCCCGCGCGAGTTCGGTATCAACGTCCGCTACGCCTTCGGCAGCCGCTGAGACGCCAAGGACTTCGTCATTGCGAGCCGCGAAGCGGAGAAGCAATCCAGGGCAGCTTTACGTTGCTCTGGATTGCTTCGCTCCGCTCGCAATGACGAAGTGAGGCGGACTTTCGCTAATTCGCCGTTTCCCCTGCCAGTAGAGCGGGCAATCGGCGGCGCAGCAGCGCCACGAACAGGCTGACCTTGGGCGACAGGTGCTTGAGGCGCGGATAGACGGCCCAGATCGGCTCGTCGTTCGGGCATTCTCCGGCCAGCACTTCCTCCAGCCGGCCCTCCGCGATCGCCGAGGCCGTGTAGAACGCGGGCAACTGGCATACCCCCATGCCTTCCAGCGCCGCTTCCAGCACCATCGTTCCGTTGTTGCAGCGCCAGCGCCCTTCCGGACGAAAGGTTTCGCCGCGCTGGAAGTGCCAGAGCGCGGCCGAGCCGACGAGACAGTCGTGCTCCTTCAACTCGGCGATGCGTTGTGGGCGCCCCTTCGCGGCGAGATAGGCGGGGGCGGCGACGGTGACCATCGCCCGCGAAGCCACCCGCGTCGCGACGAGGCGCGAGTCCTCCAGATGCCCCGTGCGGATGGCGATGTCGTAGCCGTCGCGGATCAGATCGACGACGTCGTTGTCGAGGTCGCAGGCGATTGCGAGCCTGGGATGCTCACGCGCATACTCGCGCAAAACCGGGCCGATGAACCGTTCTCCCAATGTGTACGAGCAGGTGATGCGCAAGTTGCCGCGCGGGCTACCCTGCGCGGTGACGGCGGCGATGGCGTCCTCGCGCTCGGAGATCAGGCGGCTGCCGGTCTCGTAGAAGATGCGGCCCGCTTCGGTCAGCCCCAGCGAGCGAGTGGTGCGATGGAACAACTGGCTGCCCAGCTTCGCCTCCAGCCGGGAAACGGCGCGGCTCATGTGCGTGACCGAAGCGCCGAAGCTGCGTGCGGCGGCGGTGAAGCTGCCGGTCCGCGCCACCGTCACGAATTCCTCGATGCCGTCCCATGCTCCAATCACGATTTTTTCCACTCGGTTATAATGCTTTTCCCAAGAACCCCATTAACGACAATCCGGCAAGGCGCTAGAACCCGCGGCGAAAAGGAGACACCCCGCATGAAGACCCGCGCCGCCGTTGCCTTCGAGGCGAAGAAGCCGCTCGAAATCGTCGAAGTGGACCTGGAAGGGCCGAAGGAAGGCGAAGTCCTAGTCGAGATCATGGCGACCGGCATCTGCCACACCGACGCCTACACGCTCGACGGCTTCGACAGCGAGGGCATCTTCCCCTCGATCCTCGGCCATGAAGGCGCCGGGATCGTGCGCGCGGTGGGACCGGGCGTCACCAGCGTGAAGCAGGACGACCACGTGATCCCGCTCTACACGCCAGAATGCCGCCAGTGTAAGTCGTGCCTCTCGGGCAAGACCAACCTGTGCACCGCGATCCGCGCCACGCAGGGCAAGGGCCTGATGCCCGACGGCACCAGCCGGTTCAGCTACAAGGGCCAGCAGATCTTTCACTACATGGGCTGCTCGACCTTCTCGAACTTCACCGTTCTGCCCGAGATCGCGGTCGCCAGGATACGTGAGGACGCGCCGTTCCAGTCGTCGTGCTACATCGGCTGCGGCGTCACCACCGGCGTGGGCGCGGTGATCAACACCGCCAAGGTGCAGGTGGGCGACAACGTCGTTATCTTCGGCCTCGGCGGCATCGGCCTCAACGTGATCCAGGGCGCGCGGCTTGCCGGGGCGAACAGGATCATCGGCGTCGACATCAATCCCGATCGCGAGGAATGGGGCCGCCGCTTCGGCATGACCGACTTCCTCAACACCAAGGGCATGAGCCGTGAGGACATCGTCGCCAAGATCGTGCTGATGACCGACGGCGGCGCCGACTACACCTTCGACGCCACCGGCAACACCGAAGTGATGCGCACCGCGCTCGAAGCCTGCCATCGCGGCTGGGGCACCTCGATCATCATCGGCGTGGCCGAGGCGGGCAAGGAGATCGCGACGCGCCCATTCCAGTTGGTCACCGGCCGCAATTGGCGCGGCACCGCGTTCGGCGGCGCCAAGGGCCGTACCGACGTGCCCAAGATCGTCGACATGTACATGACCGGCAAGATCGAGATCGACCCGATGATAACCCACGTCATGGGCCTTGAAGAAATCAACAAGGGCTTTGACTTGATGCACGCGGGCGAATCCATTCGCTCGGTCGTGGTCTTCTGAAGAGGGAAATTTCGATGTTCACGCATATCATGGTCGGCGCCAATGACGTTCCGGCCGCCAAGACCTTCTACGATGCCGTTCTCGGCGCGCTCGGTCATGGCGAGGGCAACTTGATCGGCGAAGGGCACGGCGTCGGATACGCGACGTCCGGCGGCTTCTTCGCGGCGGTGACCCCGCGCGACGGCAATGCGCCGAGCTTCGCCAACGGCGGCACGATCGGCTTTGCCGCACCCGGCCCCGAGGCGGTCGATGCCGCCCATGCTGCAGGTCTCGCTGCAGGCGGCACCTGTGAAGGTGCGCCCGGTCCGCGCGAGATGTTCCCTGGTGCCTACGGCGCGTACTTGCGCGATCCGACCGGCAACAAGCTCTGCATCTGGCAGGCACCGAAGGCCTGATGCGATGAGCCTGGAGACGATTTCCACCAACCGCGGCCACGGCGGCACGCAGGGCGTCTATCGCCACGACAGCGCCGAGACCGGAACGCCGATGACGTTCTCCGTCTTCGTGCCGGACCATGAGCCGGGCACGAAGCTGCCGGTACTATGGTATCTCTCCGGGCTCACGTGCACGCATGCGAACGTCACCGAGAAGGGTGAGTTTCGTGCAGCATGCGCGCAGCATGGCGTGATCTTCGTCGCGCCGGATACCAGTCCGCGCGGCGACGACGTGCCCGACGATGAGAGCTACGACTTCGGCAAGGGCGCCGGCTTCTACGTCGATGCGACGCGTGATCCCTGGGCGCAGCATTTCCGCATGCGCTCCTACATCGAGGCCGAATTACCCGCGCTCGTCGCGCAGCATTTCGCGGTGGACACTGCGCGTCAGGGGATCACCGGCCACTCGATGGGCGGCCATGGTGCGCTGACGATCGCGCTGCGCAACCCGGATCGTTTCCGCTCGGTCAGCGCCTTCTCGCCGATCGTCTCGCCGCTGAACTGCCCCTGGGGCGACAAGGCGCTGACGGGCTATCTCGGCGATGACCGTGTCGGCTGGCGTGCCTATGACGCCTGCGCGCTGATCGAGGATGGCGCGCGCGTTCCCGCGCTGCTGGTCGATCAGGGGACGGCGGACGGCTTCCTCAACGAACAACTGCGCACGCCGCTGCTCGTCGCGGCATGCGAGAAGGCGGGGCAGCCTGCGACGATCCGCATGCAGGAGGGGTACGACCACTCGTACTACTTCATCTCCACGTTCATGCCCGAGCACGTCGCCTGGCACGCGGAGCGCCTTCGCGCCTGACTTTATCTCTTTCGTCATTACGAGCGAAGCAACCTGCCGCGGCAAGGCACTGCACTGGATTGCTTCGCTTCGCTCACAATGACGGAGGGTGTTTCCCTCTGATGCCTTACCGCGGCATGGCGACGCGCAGGGCCATCAACGCCCTGCTAGAATGACCGGGGCGATCTGGCGGCTGGCCACTTCGCGCAGGACGAAGCTGCTGCGGATGCGCCGCACGTGCGGGAGCACCGACAGTTCCTTGCGGTAGATCATGTCGTAGTCCTCCAGCGACTGCACGTTGAGGATCATGAGGAAGTCGGTGTCGCCCGTGACGAAGGCGCAGAACTGCATCGACGGGCTCTGCAGCACGGCGTTCTCGAAGTCCTGCAGCACCGATTCCGTTTGCGCGACAAGTTCGATCGAGACCATAACCAGCGTCCCGTAGCCCAGCGACCGGACGTTGAGGTTCGCGGAGTAATGGGTGATGTAGCCCGCTTCCTCCAGGATCTTGCGGCGACGGGCGACCGCCGTGCTCGACAGATGGACCTTCTCGCCCAGCCACACGTCCGATGCGCGCCCGTCGGAAACGAGGGCACGCATCAGCTTGAGGTCGGTATCATCGAGTTCATGCTGCGCGGGCTTGCCGCGCGCAGCATCCAGCCAGTGCAGTTTACCGGACTGCATATCCATCTTGTTGAGCGCCCCTTTTTTCAACTTCGAAACCATAGTGCCGAATGTCCTTTGGATTTCAAACAAAAGGGCGTGGGAGGGTGCGTTATTCCGACAGAATGTTGTCGAACCATCCGGTATCGCCACCGATCGGCATCCCGGCGGGGATCGGCGGGCGGGGGCGGCTCTGCTTGCCGATCTCCAGTGCGAGGCGTCCAGGGTCGCGCAGCAGCGCGGCCATCGAAATCTGCCACAGCGCATCCTCGGAACTGCCCTTCGCCTTCGCGAAGCCGCTGGCGGTTTCCTTGAGGTAGCCGTCGAGCAGGGCAGCGACGTCGGCGGGGGTATCGGCATCGGCCCGCGCCGCGGCGATCGCCAGCAAGGTCGCCTGCGAAATCCGGCGCGACACCGCATCGCCGTGCGCGGCCACGACCGGGGAGAGCTTACCCAGCAGCGTGCCAACGCCGGGCTGGCCTGCGTCGTAGCCGTGCTGGATGTGCAGGCGCGTCAGGCGCGCCGGTGCGAGCAGGCTGTCGAGCGTGACTTGCGCGGCGACTTGTGCGGCGACGAGCGGATCGAACACCGCCGCGCCCGCGCCGCGCATGACTTCGGGCATAGCCTCGGCGTCGGGGCGGGCGCTGCTGCCGCTCGACAGCATCATCGCGAGTGATGCGGGCACCGTCAGGACGCTGGGCGAAAGCGTGCCGACAAGCGCGTCGATCGCCTCCAGTTGCTGCGCGGCGGGGACCGGAGAGGGCGCGCTGCGCCCGTCGCCGACGACGGCGTATTCATAGTTCACCCCGCCCACCAGCTTGCCGGTGGCGTCGATCGAATAGCGGTGGAACAGCCAGATCGGCACGAACTTGCGCCGCAGGTTGGACAGCGGCTCGCCCGACAGAAGCACGCCGGGGCCGAAGTTCGCCAGCGCGATGCGGCGGACCTCCATCGTGTGGGCAAGGTCGGCTGGGGTGTCGTCGCCCTCGGTCCACATGTTGACGCCGGGCACCGCGAGGTCGGGCGCGCGGCCATCGACGTCGGTGCCGAAGATCAGGCCTGCCTTGTGGATCGCATCGGCCTTGGCGGCGGCTTCCACGTCGCCGTTCACGCCGGGGGCGGGCTGGCCGTAGAGCCAATCGACGGTGAACTTGTCCCACTTACCGATGCCTGCGGCGTAAGCGTCGCCGAGGTCCAGCTTGCCACCGGCGATGGCGACCTTGGGTGCGGGGTAGTCCATCACCGAGGCGCGGTCCTGCAGGCTGGCCTTGAAGTTGTGGACGAAGCCGATCGCATGGCCGACCTCGTGCGCGCCGAGCTGACTGATGCGGGCGAGCGCGGCGCGGACCGGGTCGTTGGGGCCGCCGGTGTTGTTCTGTGCGGTGCCGACGAGACCCTCGAAGATGGTGATGTCCTGCCGTACGCGCAGGGCGCCAAGCACGACCACGCCCTTGACGATCTCTCCGGTGCGCGGGTCGATCACGCCGCCGCCGTAGGACCAGCTGCGGTTCTGGCGGTCGGTCCAGTTGACCACGTTGTAGCGCACGTCCTGCGGATCGACGCCGGGGGGCAGGATCTCCACCTTGAAGGCATCGACGAAGCCCGCCGCGTCGAAGGCGTCGGCCCACCAGCGCACGCCGTCGGCCAGCGCGGTGCGGATCGGATCGGGCGCGGCGCTGTCGATGTAGAAGACGATCGGCTTCTTGACCGGAGAGCGCGCGGCGGACGGGTCGGTCTTCTCCAGCCGGAAGCGGTTGGAATATTCGACCAGCATCGGCGTGCCCAGCGGCGTGCCGAAGTCATAGGCTTGCGTGGCGTGGCTGCCCGACCGGATGTCGAACTTGCGCGGCACGAAGCCGGGTTCGGGCAGCGCGATCAGCGAGGAATGGACGGTGACGCTGACCGCGCGGCCATCGGGGGCGAGCGTATCGAGTTCGCGGCCCGCACTGTCGGCGGTGAAGGTCTGGACCGTTTCGAGTTCGACGTTCTTCGGGAAGACCTTCACCGAGGCGGGATCGAGCGCGCTGAGCTTTTCCGACAGCTTGTAGCCCTTGGCGCTTTCGCCGATCGCGCCTGCCAGGTCCATCGCGTCGGTCATCAGCAGCGGGGTGAGGTCGACGGTGACGCCGCCTCCAGCTTCGCTCACCACGTCGAGCATGGCAACGGTGCTGAACGGGAAGCTGGCCTTTGCGCCCATCTGCACGCCCGCATCGCCGCTGGCGCGGAAGCGCGGGTTCTCGAACAAGACCGCCACCTTGCCGCCCATGCGGCGGAAGGCGAGCACCTTGGTATCGCCCTGCATGCCCCGGTCGATGCGGATCGCGGCGGAGCCGAGGCCGGTCTTGATCGCCTGCGTGAACAGGTAGCGGCCCGAGGTGCCGTCGGCGGCGGGGGCGGGCAGGGTGAACAGCACCTTGCCCTTGGCGGCATCAACCTGCACCGGCAGCAGCGAACCATCGGGCGAGGAGGAGACTGGGGCGGGCGCGGCCCATGCCGGAACAGCGGTCATGCAAGCTGCAAACGCGCAACTCGCGGCGAGGACGGGCTTCATGCGGGCGACGAATGACATCGTGAGTATTCCCCCTGTGGAGCTGGTGGCGAGCGCGTGAACCCCTCATCTCGCCGTTGCAGCAAAGCCTAGCGCAAACCTCGCGCAGCTTCCCCGAACTTATCGGGGTGGAATGGCGCGTCGTTGATGGAATCCTGCGCAGAGGATGAAAAAGCCGCGAAAATCATGCGCGAGTGCTCGGTCGCCTGCACAAGTCGCCTACCGCATCGGCGATGCTGCGCTGCATTTCGCGAATCACGGCGCGATCGGGTTCGGGAAAATGCGCGGGTTCCCGAGCACCCGCACCAATCTTGCGTAGATCACGATATTAACGCTGAAATCCATCAAGCGATCGGCAAAATAGCCGCAACTTTATTGGGATCATTCGCCCCCTTCCGGATAGTATCGACGGCATCAGGCAGCGATCCGGATCGGGGGCAAACCGAAATCCAAGACGGACACTGCCGGATGATGGGGTTCCCGCAAGGGTAGGCGGGAACGGGGAATACGGGTCTTTCATCAAGCGCTTTGCCGGCGGCACCGCGAGGGCGGTGAGCACATCCGTGTGCCTGGAGGAACCACGTCCATTCCCCGTCCATCGGGATGAGGGCGCCTGTGGCGAGAGATTCGGTCACAGGGAGTTTTTCGCGATGCGCAATGTAGTCCAGGCCTCGGGCCGATCCTCGCAGCGCCGAGGCATGATGGAAAGCTTTTCAGCGCGTTCGGTCCGTGCCCTGCTGCTGGCAGGCGCGGCAGTGCCGCTGCTGCTCGCCGCTCCGGCCATGGCGCAAGGCGCGCCGACGCCTGCGGATGAGGAGCCGGTCAACGACATCGTCGTCACCGGTTCGCGCATCGTCGGCGACGGCTACAGCGCGCCGACTCCGGTCGCGGTGCTGGGCGAAGCGGACATCGCCGCGCAGGCCCCCGCGAACATCTCCGACTTCGTGAACCAGATGCCCGCCATCGCCGGTTCGGGCACTTCTGGCACGGCATCAGGCGGGCTTTCGAACGCGGGTGCGGGCATCAACTCGATCGGCCTGCGCGGGCTGGGCGTCGGCCGCACGCTGGTGCTGGTGGACGGGCAGCGCTCGGTCGCCTCGACCGTGGGCGGCACGGTGGACATCAACACCATCCCGCAGGATCTGGTGAAGCGGGTGGAAGTCATCACCGGCGGCGCTTCGGCGGCCTATGGTTCTGACGCGGTGGGCGGCGTCGTCAACTTCATCCTCGACACCGGCTACAAGGGCTTCAAGATCGGCGCCGACACCGGCATCTCGACCTATGGCGACGCCTTCAACTACCGCTTCACCGGCACCGCGGGCTTCTCGCTGCTGGACGACCGGCTGCACCTGCTCACCAACGTCTCCTACTTCAAGCAGAACCGCGAGGAGGGGATCGACCGCGACTGGAACAATTCCGGCTACTTCCAGATCAACAACCCCGCCTATACCGCCACCAACGGCGAGCCGCAGCGCCTCGTCGGCAGCGGCATCGGTCCGGCGGGCTACACCTCGGGCGGCCTCATCACCAGCGGCCCGCTGCGCGGCACCTATTTCCTTGGCGAGGGGCAGACCGGGCAGCTCAACTATGGCACCGTCTCCAGCCCGTGGATGATCGGCGGCGACTGGCAGACCACACTCGCCGGCCATGTCGGCACCAACACCCTCGTTCCGCTCGATGAACGCCTGAGCGCATTCCAGCGCGTCGGCTTCGAGATCACGCCCGACATCGAGATCTTCGGGCAGTTCTCCTACAACCGCTCGGTCAGCGCGTCCTCGTACCAGCAGACTCCCAGCACCGGGGTGACCATTGCGGCGGACAATGCCTACCTGCTCAGCCAGTACCCCACCGTCGCGGCGCAGATGGCGACGCAAGGGCTGTCCTCGATCACGGTGGGCACCTCCAACGCGGGCTTCCCGATCCCGGGGAGCAACATCAGGCGTCAGGTCTATCGCGGCGTAATCGGCGCCAAGGGCAAGTTCGACCTGTTCGACAAGCCCATGAACTGGGACGTCTACTACCAGAAGGGCGTCACTAAGGCGCGCGAGGAGCTGACCAACACCTGGATGAACTCGCGCATGGCTCTGGCGCAGGATGCAGTGTTCGACGGTTCGGGCAACATCGTGTGCCGCTCTACCCTGACTAATCCGGGCAACGGCTGCGTGCCGATCGACCGGCTGGGCACCAATGGCCCTTCGCAGGCGGCGCTCGACTACATCTACAACGACGGCAACCAGCCGCTGCGCCACCAGACGATCAAGCAGGACGTCGCCGCCGCCACCATTTCGGGCAAGGCCTTCGCGCTTCCCGCCGGCGATATCGCCTTCGCTACCGGCGTCGAGTGGCGGCGCGAGCAGATCAACGGTTCGGTCGATCCGGTCTTCAACTCGGGCTGGCTCTACGGCAACTTCCGGGTCAACCAGGGCAAGTACGACGTGGCCGAGGGTTTCCTCGAACTCGACGTGCCGATCTTCGACGGGATGAACGTCAACGCCGCCGCGCGTGGGACGCATTATTCCACGTCGGGCTGGGTCGGCACCTGGAAGGTCGGCGCCAACTGGCAGGCGCTGGACTCGCTGCGCTTCCGCGGCACGCTGAGCCATGACATCCGCGCGCCCAACCTCGATGAACTGTTTGCTGCGGGCACTGCGCGTACCAATTCGGTGATCATCCCGACGGGCGCGAATGCCCCTCAGACCGGATCGCTGCAGTTCGTGCAGAATGCCTTCGGAAACCGTGCGCTCAAGCCCGAAGTGGCGGACAGCTGGACGCTGGGCGCGGTGTTCGAGCCCAGCTTCCTGCCGGGCGTCTCGCTTTCGTTCGACTACTACGAGATCAAGATCAAGGACGCGATCGGATCGATCACTGCGCAGCAGACGGTGGATCTGTGTTATGAACAGAACATCACCTCCTACTGCCCGAACATTCACTTCGTGAACGGGCAGCTGAGCACGATCGACCTCACCCCGATCAACTTCGCCCGCCAGCAGACTAAGGGCTTCGACATCGAGGCCAGCTATACCGCGCAGGTGGGCCCCGGCACCCTGCGCCTGCACGGGCAGGCCACGCACTATATCGAGAACGTGGTCGACGACGGCATCAGCTTCCCGATCGACTACGCGGGCGTGCTGGCGGGCGGCACGTATGCCTCGCCCGACTGGGTCTACCGCGTCAGCGCGTTCTACGATATCGATCCGGTCAGCCTGAACCTGGTGGCGCGGGGCTTCACCGACGGCGTCTACGGCAACGACTGGATCGAGTGCGATGGCGACTGCCCGGCCAGCACCGCACAGTACCGCACGATCAACGACAACTCGATCAAGGGCGCGGTCTACTTCGACGCCTCGGTGGACTTCAAGTTCCCGACGATGGGCGACGGCATCGGCCACCTGACCTTCATCGTGAACAACCTGCTGAACAAGGACCCGGTGCTCGTCGGCAACGGTCCGGACGGCAACAACGTACCCGCTTATGCCCAGACCAACCGCAGCCGCTACGACGTGATCGGCCGCACCTTCCGCGTCTCCGCCAAGGTCGAGTTCTAAGAGAGGATTTCGGATCATGAAGACCGTCAAACGCGCCGCGCTCGCCGCCGCCCTTGCCACCACCGCGATGATGGGCGCCCCTGCCCATGCCGCCGCGCCGCAGCCGCTCAAGGACGAGGTCGCCAAGGAAGTCGAGGCGCAGCGCAAGCAGATCCAGGTCATGGTCGACCAGATCTTCAGCTTCGCCGAACCCGGCTTTCAGGAAGTGAAGACCAGCGAATACCTCACCGGCATCCTCGAAAAGAACGGCTTCACGGTGACGCGCGGGGTGGCGGGCATTCCCACCGCCTTCACCGCCACCTGGGGCAAGGGCGGGCCGAAGATCGCGCTGGGCAGCGACATCGACGACGTGCTCGGCGTGTCGCAGACCCCCGGCCTGCCGTATCTCAAGCCCATCGTCGAAGGCGCGCCGGGGCATGGCGAGGGTCATAACTCGGGCATGCCGCTGATGGTCGCCGCGGCCATCGCGGTGAAGAAGGTGATGACCAAGCACGGCCTCGAAGGCCGCCTGATGCTCTGGCCCGGCGTCGCCGAGGAGCTGCTGGCGACCAAGGCCTATTACGTGCGTGCCGGGCTGTTCAAGGACGTGGACGCCTCGATCTTCACCCACGTCAGTTCCGATTTCTCGACCGGCTACGGCGAGATGGGGAACAACGGCATGGTCTCGGTCGAATACAGCTTCAAGGGCAAGACCGCGCACTCGGCGGGCATGCCGTGGGAGGGCCGCAGCGCGCTCGACGCGGTGGAGATCATGGACGTCGCGTGGAATTTCCGGCGCGAACACCTGCCGCTGACGCAGCGCTCGCACATGATCATCACCAACGGCGGCGGCCAGCCCAACGTGGTGCCGGACAAGGCCAGCATCTGGTACTTCTTCCGCGAGCGGACCTTCGCCGATATCCGCAAGCTTTACGAGACCGGCAACGACATCGCCAAGGCCGCCGCGCTCGCCACCGGCACTACGGTGAGCCAGCAGACGCTGGGCTATGCCGCGCCCAACTTCGGCAACAAGCCGCTGGCCGAAGCTGCCTATGCCAACATCAAGGCGGTCGGCATGCCGCAGTGGAGCCCCGACGACCAGGCTTTCGCCAAGGCCGCGCAGACCTTCAACGACCGCAAGATCGAGCCGCTGAAGTCGGAAGTCGCCGAACTCTCGACGCCGGAGAACCGCAAGCCCTCCACCGGTGGCGGCTCGGACGATATCGGCGACATCATGTGGGCGGTGCCGACGATCACCATCCGCTTCCCCTCGAACATCCCCAACATGATCGGCCACAATTCCACTTCGGCTTTCGCCATGGCCACCCCGATCGCGCACAAGGGCGTCGAGGCGGGCGCCAAGGCGGTAGCGATGACCGTGCTCGACATCCTGACGACGCCGCAGCTGGTCACCGACGCCAAGACCTATTTCACCGACGTCCAGCTGAAGACCGACACCTACGCGCCGGTGCTGACCGACAAGGACGTGCCCGCGATCTGGCTGAACGAGCGCAACATGCAACTCTACCGGCCGATGATGGAGAAATACTACTACAACCCGGCCAAGTACCCGACCTACCTCGACCAGCTGGGCGTCAAGTACCCCACCCTGACGAAGCCGGCGGAGTAAGCGGGATGCGGAAAAAGGCATTGCTCGCCGCCGCGCTGGCTGCGGCCTCGTTCATCCCCGGCGCCGCGCGGGCGGCCGCCGACCCCGCGCTCAAGCAGGAAGTCGCCGCCGCCGTCGAGGCGCAGCGCAAGCAGATCCAAGTCATGGTGGACGAGATCTACTCGTTCGCCGAACCGGGGTTCCAGGAGGTGAAGACCAGCGAGTACCTCGCGGGTATCCTCGAGAAGAACGGCTTCAAGGTGGAGCGCGGCGTGGCGGGCGTGCCGACCGCGTTCACCGCGACATGGGGCACCGGCGGGCCGAAGATCGCGCTGGGCAGCGACATCGACGGGCTGCTCGGCGTATCGCAGGTGCCGGGCGTGGCGGAGGTCAAGCCGCTCACCGAAGGCGCACCCGGGCATGGCGAGGGCCACAATTCGGGCATGCCGCTGATGGTCGCCGCCGCGCTCGCCGCCAAGCAGGTGATGACGAAGCACGGGCTGCAGGGCCGCCTGATGCTGTGGCCGGGCGTCGCCGAGGAGCTGCTGGCGACCAAGGCGTACTATGTGCGCGCGGGGATGTTCAAGGACGTCGATGCCTCGATCTTCGCGCACGTCAACACCGGGTTCGGCACCGGCTGGGGTGATCTTGGCCTGACCGGCATGATCTCGGTCGAGTACGAGTGGAAGGGCAAGACCGCCCACTCCGCAGGCATGCCGTGGGAGGGTCGCAGCGCGCTTGACGGCGTGGAGCTGATGGACGTCATGTGGAACTTCCGGCGCGAGCATCTGCCGCTGACGCAGCGCTCGCACGACGTCATCACCAACGGCGGTGGCCAGCCCAACGTGGTGCCGGACAAGGCGAGCAGCTGGTACTATTTCCGCGACAAGGACTTCGCCTCGCTGCGCAATCTCTACGAGGTGGGCAACCAGATATCCGAAGCCTCGGCGCTGGCGACGGGCACCACGGTCAGCCGCAAGGTGCTGGGCTTCGCCGCGCCGAACTACGGCAACAAGCCGCTGGCCGAGGCGCTCTACGCCAATATCGAGACGGTGGGCGTGCCGCAGTGGTCCGCCGCCGATCAGGCGTTCGCGAAGGCGGTGCAGGTGAAGAACCACCTCAAGGTCGCCCCGCTGCCGGATAAGGTCGCGCCGCTCTCCACCCCGGACCTGCGCGGCGATGCCAGCTTCGGTGGCTCGGACGATATCGGCGACGTGATGTGGACGGTGCCGACGGTCACCATCGGCTATCCGGCGAACATTCCCAACGTGATCTTCCACCACGCCACCGCCGCGATGGCGATGGCCACGCCGATCGCACACAAGGGCACCGTCGTCGGCGCCAAGGCGGTGGCGATGACGATCCTCGATCTCGTCACCACGCCGCAGATCATCACGGAGGCCAAGACCTGGATGAAGGACGTCCAGCTCAAGGACCAGAAGTACGATCCCCTGATCGCCGCCACCGACATGCCCGCGATCGACCGCAACGCGCGCACGATGGCGCAGATCCGCCCGGCGATGCAGCCCAGCTACTACGATCCGAAGAAGTATGATTCCTACCTCCAGCAACTGGGCATCGATTACGAGGCTTCGGGTCGCGAAACCTCCGGCGCGGGCAGCTAAGCCCCCCAGCGCGCCAACCGGCCGGGGTCACGAACACCCTGACAAGAGCCAACTGCCCCGGCCGGTTCTTTTCCTTACGATATCCTCCTTCCCACGAAGGGACCTGCAGATGGCACGCATCATCGTCATCGGCGCCGGCATCACCGGCGTCACGGCCGCCTACGCCCTGCTTTCGCGCGGGCACGAGGTCACCCTGGTCGAACGGCACCGCTACCCGGCGATGGAGACGTCCTTCGCCAATGGCGGGCAGCTTTCCGCCAGCAATGCCGAAGTGTGGAACTCCATGGCGACGATCACCAAGGGCCTGCGCTGGCTGCTGCGCCCCGACGCGCCGCTGCTGTTCAACCCGCGCCCCTCGCTGCACAAGTATTCGTGGATGGCGCAGTTCGTCGGCGCCATCGGCAGGCACCACGCCAACACCGTGGAGACAACCCGCCTCGCCATCGCCGCGCGTCGCCACCTGTTCGACATCGCGGAGCGCGAGGGCATAGACTTCGACCTCTCGCGCTGCGGCATCCTCCATTTCTATCGCAACGCCGAGACGTTCGAGGCGGCCCGGCGCGGCAATGCGCTGCTGGTCGAGGGCGGGCTGGAGCGCGAGGAAGTCTCGCCCGCCGAGATCGCCCGCATCGAACCGGCGCTGCGGGGCGATTTCTGCGGCGGCTTCTTCACGCCGTCCGATTCCACGGGCGACATTCACAAGTTCACCACCGGCCTCGCCCGCGCCTGCGCCCGCCTCGGCGCGCGGTTCGTGCTGGGCGGCGAGGTGGACCACATAGCGCTTCGGCCCGACGGTGTGTCGGTCCGGCTGCAGGCGGCGGGCGGCCTTGGGGAAGGATCCGATACCGGCCGTCTGCAGGATTTTTCGACCGATGATCTCGGTGCCGAAACGGTCGTCGAGGGGGACATGGTGATGGTCTGCGCCGGGGTCGCCAGCCGCGCGCTGGCGGCGAAGCTGGGGGACCGGGTCAACATCTACCCGGTCAAGGGCTACTCGATCACCGTCATGCTGAACGACGAAGAGAGCCGCGCCGCCGCGCCCGAGGTCAGCCTGCTCGACGAGGACGCCAAGATTGTCACCAGCCGCCTCGGCGCGGACCGTTTCCGGGTGGCGGGCACGGCGGAGTTCAACGGCTTCAACCGCGACATCCGCGCCGACCGCATCCGCCCGCTGGTCGACTGGAGCGAGCGGCACTTCCCCGGCATGAGCACGCGCCAGGTGGTGCCGTGGGCGGGCCTGAGGCCGATGACGCCGACGATGATGCCCTTCGTCGGCCGGGGCAGGCATCCGCGCGTGTTCTACAACACCGGCCACGGCCACCTCGGCTGGACGCTCTCGGCAATCACCGCGGAACTGGTCGCGCAGATGATCCCGCCGGATGAGACCGAACAGCGCCGCAGCGCCTGAGGCGTCAGGCCGCCAGCGTTTCCGAACGCGCGTCCACGAGGACCCGGTTGCGCCCTTCGCGCTTGGCACGATAGAGCGCGGCGTCGGCGGCCTTTATAAGCGTGGAGCCGTCGCGCTCCATGCTGTCCTCCCACGATGCGATGCCGAAGGACATCGTCAGCGAACCCAGCGCGCGGCCGCCCTGGTGGACGATCAGTTCGCTGATCGACTGGCGTACGGAGTCCACTCGCGCGGCGAGAGTGACCGCTGAGGTACCCGGCGCGATGATCGTGAATTCCTCGCCGCCGAAACGGCAGACGACGTCGCCGTCACGGAAGCGGCTGCGCATCTCCGTCGCCACAGCCTGCAGCACGGCGTCTCCGGCGTCGTGGCCGAAC
The DNA here is from genome assembly GCF_054589055.1 of Novosphingobium sp. 11B. Lineage (NCBI taxonomy): Bacteria > Pseudomonadati > Pseudomonadota > Alphaproteobacteria > Sphingomonadales > Sphingomonadaceae > Novosphingobium > Novosphingobium sp. 11B. Next base: position 53,290 of record NZ_BAAILP010000191.1, read on the forward strand.
TCGTCGTTGAAGCGCTTGAAGTGATCGACGTCGCACATGACGAGGCTGAGCGGGCTGCCTGAACGCGAGGCACGAGCGATTTCCAGCGCCAGCGTCTCTTCCATGTAGCGCCGATTGAACAGGCTGGTGAGCGGATCGCGGATGGTCTGCTCGCGCAGACCGCGCTGGAGGCGGTGGTTGACGAGGGCGGAGGCGATGTTCTCGGTCAGCACCGTCAGGCGGAAACGGTTCTCGGTTCCGACCACGCCCTTGAGGTAGAGCACGCCGATAACCTCGCCTCCCGCCAACAGCGGTTCGCAATGGTAATGGTCGGTCTGGTTGCCGACATGGGCGCAGACGATGTCGGAATCGGGCTCGACGACGAAGTGGCTCTGGCCTCGGCGCAGAGCCCAGCACTGATCGGGCGCGAAGCCTGATGAGGCAACATCCAGCCCACCCCAGGCCGCGATCGGCACCAGCAGGTTGCGCGAATTGTTGTGGGCGTAGAGCGCGCCCGGGATTTCGGGCAATACGCGCGGCACGAAGACGCGGATGATGGATGCGAGTTCGTCATCCGTCCGCGCTGCCTGCATGCGGTGGGCCATGCCGCCGAGCAGTTCGATCACCTCGCCGCGTTCGCGCAGGACTTCGGTGTTGCGGCTGAGTTCCGCATTGGCGACGTGGAGGCGATCCTGGCTTTCGTGCTGGTCGGCGACGGCGCCCTCCAGTTCCTCGGCCATGGCGTTGTAGCCGTTTGCCAGCCGTTCGAACTCGCTCGATTCCATGTGGGCATCAATGCGCGCGGCGCGGTCGCCCGCGCCAAGCTGGCCCATGACCGTCATCATCGCATCGACCGGGCGGCGGATGCGCCGGATCAGCGTGGCCGCGGTGTAGCCGACGAAGATCATCGTCAGCGGCACGCCGCCCAGCACCAGCCAAGTGATGTAGCTCAGGCGCTTGTCCACGACGTCGGTTCGCGTCGTCGACAGGGCGCGTTCCTCGTTGAGCAGGTCGTTCACGCGCGCCTCGACGAGTTGCATGAGATAGCGTCCGCGTCCCGATGCGACGGCGGCCTGTGCGCCGGTGAAGTCGCCCGCGCGGGTCTGCTTGGCGATCTGCTCCAGCAGGTCCGCGCGCTGGCCGATCAGGGTACGGATCTGGACGGCGCGGTCGTTCTGGGCGGGATTGTCCTTGGTGAGGATGACAAGCTCGCCTGCCGCCGCTCGCGCCGCGCCGACTTCGGCCTCTACCGTCTCGCCGAATTCGGGGTTGTGCGTAAGGGCAAAGCCACGCTCGCCGGATTCCGCTTGTTGCAGATGCCCCATCGCGCGGTTTGCGGTCTTGAGCACCTGCGAAGAATGGATGACCCACGCGAGGCTGGCGCGCGTCTGCGCGGACCCTTCGAGCAGCAACCCTGCGAGCAGTGCCAGCAACAGGCACAGCACGCTGCACAGGATGACGATGCGACGCGACAACGACCCGACCAAGGGAATCTCCGTATAAGCGGGAGATAAAGCCCTCGGTCATCTGCCGCCGCGTTGCAATCGAAATTACAAAACTGAAATGTGACTTGAACGCGGCGGCAGGCGGTCTATCGGCACGTCAGGCGATGGTCGGCACGATCCCGCCTTCGACGCGGATCGCCGCGCCGTTGGTGATGGCGCCGAGCGGGCTGGCGAGCAGCGCGACCTGCGCCGCGATCTCGTCAGCTTCGATCAGACGGCGGATGAGCGACAAGGGGCGCAGCTTGGCGAAGAATTCCGCCTCGCGCTCGGCTTCCGGCGCATCCTTGTTGTCGACGACCGAGCGGATGAACTCGACGATGCCTTCCGAGCGCGTCGGCCCGGGCATGACCGAGTTCACCGTCACGCCCGTTCCGCGCGTCTGCTCGGCAAGGCCGCGCGCGATCGCCAGTTGGGCGGTCTTGGTCATGCCGTAATGGATCATCTCGCCGGGGATCACGAGCGCGCTTTCGCTGGCGATGAAGATCACGCGGCCCCAATCCTGTTCCAGCATCTTCGGGAAGTAGTGGCGGGCAAGGCGCGCGCCGCTGACGACGTTGACTTCGAAGAAGTGGTGCCAGTCCGCGTCGGTGATCTCGGTGAAGGGCTTGGCTTCGTAGATGCCGAGGTTGTTGACGAGGATATCGGCCTGCGGGACCGCGGCGATCAGGGTTTCGGCACCCTCGGCGGTTGCAGGGTCGGCGAGCACGGCGCGTACCTTGCCGCCGTTCGCCGCCGCCGCGCCGACTTTGGCTGCGGCTTCGTCGAGTTTCGCCTGATTGCGGCCGGAGATGACGACGTCCACGCCCTCGGCAGCGAGGCGCTCGGCGATGGCGAGGCCGATGCCGGCGGTCGAGCCGGTGACGAGTGCGGACTTGCCGGTGAGTTTGAGATCCATGACGTGATGTTCCTTCTGGTGTGGCCGGAACCTAGGTGCTCGCAGGATTGATGACTAGTGAGAGGTGGGGCATATCAGAAGTGAATCAGAATCACGGATCACGCGATGGACAACCGCTTCGGCGAAATGCAGATTTTTCTCGCCGTGGCACAGGGCGGCAGTTTTGCCAGTGCCGCCAAGGCGCTGCGCCTGACGCCTTCTGCGGTGAGCCGCGCCATGGCGCGGCTCGAGGGGCGGCTGGGCGTGCAACTCGTCTCGCGCACCACCCGGGCTCTGGCCCTGACTGCGGAAGGGGAAGTTTATCGCGGCCGGGTTGCGGGCCTCGTCGCGGAAATCGACGAGGTTGAGCGTGGCTTCGGTTCGGCGGAAGAAGCGCCTCGGGGGCCGCTGCGGATCAATGCCTCGGTGCCGTTCGGCATGCAGTGTCTGCTGCCGATCCTTCCGCGCTTTCGCAGGGCCTGTCCCGGGGTCACCGTCAATCTGGCGTTGTCCGATACACTGGTCGATCTGGTGGAGGAGCGGGCCGACCTTGCTATCCGCATCGGCCCCTTGCGCGATACCGGCCTCAAGGCCAAGAAACTGGGGCGCAGCATGATGGCGGTTGTCGCAAGCCCCGAATATCTGCGCGAGCATGGCGAACCGGCGCATCCGCGCGAACTGCCCGACCATGCCTGTCTCCAGTTCAGCTTCCGCCGCTCGATCGATACATGGCCGTTCCGGGTCGATGGAGCGCTGGTGCAAAGGCCGATCGAGGCCGCCTTTCTGGGAAATTCCGGCGAAGTCGTGCGGATGATGGCGGTTGCGGGCGGCGGGATTGCCCGGCTGGGCCGGTTTCATGTCGCCGCTGATCTTGCGGCGGGAAGGCTGGTCGAAATCCTGACGCCATTCAATCCGGGCGACCATGAGGACATCCACGCCCTCTACGTCGGCCATCGACGGCTGGCCTCGCGCATCCGGGCATTCCTCGATTTCCTTGATCGGGAACTGGTGCTGCCGGGAACGGGCTAGCGGGCGCGGCGGCCGGTCCTCCAGTTGAGCGTGGCGACGGTCAGCGCGGCGCCCAAGCTCAGTTCGCCGAGCCAGGCGATCGTGCCCATGGCAAGACCGAGCAATGCCGCGCTTACGGTCCAGCCTGCACCGAGCAGCAGCCATCCTGCCATTCGTACCGGCCGCATTTGCGCCTCCGTCAGCGATTTGCCGAGGAGATCGCGCTGGTGCCGCTTCATGGCGGCGGCCAGTGCAAGGAACCCGGCGAAGGTGATGAGGGCGGGAAGAAGATGCATCATGCGCTCGTCACCTGGCGGGATGTTGCGCGCGGTTTCCGGCCGAGCGTCGCCTTGGCCCGCGCCCGGGCACTTTTCACGGCGGCGAGAAGGAAGCCGGCGGCAAGCAGCAGCATGACCAGATCGAAGGCAGCGAAAGTCCAGTCGCCTGCCAGCAGGCTGGGGAGCAGTCCGCGCGAAGTCGTCAGTGCATTGACGAGGGGTATGGCCACGAAGCAGGCACCGGCCATCGCCAGCGTCTCGGTCCACGCGCGGCCGGCGGGCCGTAGCATTCCCCATAGTCCGACGCCGAACCACGCGAGGAACAGGCTGTCGATTTCATGCTCGGCGCGGTCGGCCATTTCGAGGGGCAGCAGGCGGTTGGCGAGGAAGTAGGCCGCGATACCCGTCGCCAGTCCTGCGATGGCGGCGATATTGAGCCGCTCGACGATACGGAAACCCATGTGCGGGCGCGAAGGATCGGGCAGCCGTGCGCGCCGTTTCACGGTCCACAACACAAGGCCGCTGCCGACCATCACCGTCCCGCCGAGACCGCTCAGGAAATAGAGCCAGCGCAGGCCCCACTTGGCGAACCGGCCGGTGTGCAGGCCGATCATCACGCTCTCCGTTGCCAGTGCGGCTCCGGCGGCGCGGTGGGAGCCGATCGGGCGACCCGTGGCGCCTTCAAACGACGCCGTCTGCCCGCGCGCGCGGAATGCCGCTTCGGCGGCGCGGCTCATATCGATCCGGGCGGCGGCATCGTTGGGGTTGGCGATGCTGATATAGCCGACCCGCTCTCCGTGCCATTGGGCGGATGCTCGGCGGACCAGCGGCGCAAGGTCGACCAGCGCGGCGTGTCTGCCGCTGGCCTCCACTTCGGCTGTACGCCCGAAGACCGCTTCGGAGAAGGCGGCGGGCGCTGCATAGTTGGCCGCGATGCCCCAGGGCATATACATCGACGCAAGCGTCACCAGCCCGGTGAAGGTGATCATGAGATGGAAGGGCAGCGCCAGCACGGCGGTGACGTTATGTGCGTCCAGCCAGCTTCTTTGCCCCTTGCCGAAGCGCAGCATGAAGAAGTCGGCGAAGATCTTCTTGTGCGTGATCACGCCCGAGAGGATCGCCACCAGCATGAACATCGCCGCGACGCCGACAAGGTAGCGTGCCCACAGCACCGGCATGTAGTGCAGGTCGAAATGGAAGCGGTAGAGGAAGAAGCCGCCGCGCGTCTCGCGCGTGGTGATGGCACGGCCGTCACGGTCGAGCAGGGCGCTGGTCTCGCTCCGTTTCGCCGGGCGTTCGCCGGAAGGCTGCCAGTAGACTTGCGTGGTGGCGCTGCGGCTGTTGGGAAGGGAAATGTACCAGCTCTTCGCATCCGGGGCGACGGTGTTCAGATAGCGCATCGCACCCTGCGCGGCGATTGCCGGGTCGGCGTCGCCTGTCACTTCGGGCTGCATCCAGCGGGTGATCTCGTCCTGGAAGTAGGCTGCGGTCCCGGTGGCGAACATTGCGAAGAGCAGCCATCCGAGGAGCAACCCGCTCCAAGTATGAAACAATGCCATCGATTGGCGAAGGCTGTCCTTCATATCCGCCCTCCCATCGAGAGGGAGAACCACAATGCAGCGCCGAGCAACAGTCCGGAGCCTGCCAGCCACAGCCAGAGCCTGACCACCGAACGCGCTCCGAAGGCCACGAGCGCGAGCACGGCGAACAGGGCGAAGGAGGCCAGGGTTGCGGCCACGCTTGCATTGGCCGGATCGACGCCCAGCCCCTGCCAGAGCAGCCGCGCAAGACAGGCTGTCGCAACGGACGTCAAAAGGTAGTTGGCGGGTATCGCCGCAATCAGCCGCGCGGCGATCTCGCAGCGACCGATGGTGCCGTTGCGTACGGTCATCGGCGAATTGCCGCCATGCGAATTTTCACGGAACCCCCTAATCGTTGACGTAACGATGTTATTGCGACGCACTCGCAATATTCGCTAGTCGCGGTACGGGGCGTTGTCAACGGATGGGCGCGCGGCCCTAGCCGGTGGCTGGGACTTCCTTCAGGCAGTGCACCGAACGAAAGCGCGGCATCGGAATGCGCAGGGAAAAGGCTTCACCCTGCCATGCGCGCTCGACGATCCAGCTGTCTTCATCAGCGCGCAATGCATAAGTTCCGCGTGCGAACAGATCGGGCCGTTCACGCCGCCGGTCTAGCAGGACACGGGTAAGCTCCAGCTTGCGCGCGGACAGGGGAGGCACCTTGCCGGACGCCAGTGCGTTCCAGTCGATCGGACGGCGATTGTCCGGGTCGGTCAGCCCGATCGCCAGTATCTCGCTGCCCTGGTAGATGTCGGGAATGCCGGGCGCTGTCAGTTGCAAGGCGGCCTGTGCCAGCACGACGGTTTCGATCGCGGCGTCGAACTCGCCGCGCAAATGGGCTGGCAGCAAGGCGCCGGCCGCCAGTTCGCGATGGAGCGTGCGGCACAGCTCTGCGACGGCAGCCTCCGCCGCCTCGTCGGGTGCCTCGTGCCGCGACATGTCCTTGCCTTCGCGCATGGCCTTCGCGATGTGCGCGTCGATACGTTCCGCCGCATCCGGTTCGGCGCGCAGCATCAGGGCCGTCTGCAGGGCATAGAGCGCCCATTGTTCTGGCACCCCCGCTTGCTGCGCGTGGTGCCGCGCATCGGCATAGAGCCCGCGCGCGAGGTCGGGGAAGTAGCCCAGCGCGATGAGGACGGCCCGCGCATCTGACGAGCGCTTGGTGTCGTGGGTGGACACCGCATCCAGCGCGAGGGGTGTCAGGTCGCCACGCCTGGCCATGGCGGCGGCGAAGCCGGCAGCGTCGATGGTATCGAGTTCGGGTTCGGCACCCACTTCGCATAGCGGCAGAAAGGCCACGCTGCGGAAGAACACGGTGTCTTCCTCGGACTTCGCGGTCAACGCACCGGTCAACTGTTCGAAGCGGGCGGCAAATGTGCGTGCCAGCATATCGTCGGGCGCGCGCAGCAGATCGATCAGGCTCGCGGCCATGGGGTCCTCCGCCGCTGGGCCGATGGCCTCCGCGATCTGGGGGGGAAACGAGGCCAGATCGGCCGCGTAGGAGCGGTATACCGGCCAGATCGTCGCTAGCCGGCAGATCGCTTCCGTTATCTGCGGCCGAGTCTGCTCGCCGAGTGCGAGTGCTGCCAGCGCGGCACCCGTCACGCGGCGAAGTTCGGGCGTGAAGACCTCCTCCAGCAATTCCTGGCGGACCTTGCGGACTTCCTGTCCGTAGTCACGCGGGACGGCATCGGTCGACGCTTCGCGCACCGCCGCCAGGCCTTCGGGAGACGTCAGAAGGCGGGTAAGCGGGGTGATGAATTCGTAGCCGCTCATGCCTTCAACCGGCCAGGCAGGGGGCAGTTCTTCACCGGCCTTGACGATCTTTTCGACCCATATCGGGGTGTCGCCCACTGCATCGCGCAGGCGCTGAAGGTAGCCGCCGGGCCGAGCCAGTCCGTCGATGTGATCGACGCGCAGACCCTGGATATGGCCTGCATCGACCTGATCGATGATCCAGCGGTGAGTCAGCGCGAAGACCTCGGGGTCTTCCTGAAGGACGCCGATGAGGTCGGTGATGTTGAAGAAGCGGCGGTGGACGATACTGTCCGCGCTTGTCCGCCAGTCTCCCAGCGACCAGTGCTGCTCAGCCAACAGGGCGCGGAGAGTCGGCGCGTCCAGCGAGCGCGCTGCGCCGCAGAGATGGCGGGAAAGGTCGGTCGGGCGCAGTGGATATTCGCGTTCGTAGACACGCAGGCGTGGGTCATCGCCATCTCCCGCCAGAGCGACCTGATCGGCTGGCAGCAGGTCTTCGATGGTTCCGTCGAGGACCGGAAAGTGCAGCGGCCCGGCTTCCCAGTCGATGTCGAAGATGCCGGCGTGCGCGCTGTCGCGGCCATGGCGCAGCACGTCCGCCAGCCACGGGTTTTCGGGAGTGAAGCCCATGTGGTTCGGCACGATGTCGATCACGATGCCGATCCCGGCGAGCGTCGCCGCCTGGCTCAGACGCTCGAAGGCTTCCTCCCCGCCCAGCGCCGGGTCGATGCGGGTGGGATCAATCACGTCGTAGCCGTGGGTCGAGCCTGCAGCGGCGTGGAAGGGCGGGGACAGGTAGAGGTGGCTGATGCCCAGCGTCCCCAGCCACGGCAGCAGTTCGCGCGCCTTGTCGAGGTCCACGCAGTTCCGTAGCTGGAGCCGGTAGGTGGCGACGAAGGGTATCGCTTGCGGCATCGGCATCACTCCGGTGAAACGGTCATCGACAGCGCGAAAGGGCTCGACGCATCGGCAAGCAGCAGGATCGGGTCGGGGAGGGACTCGAACGGGGTGGTGGAGCCGCCCAGTTCGGCCCGCAGCCGCAGCGTTCCCGGCGCGAAGGACCATTGCGCCCCGATGCCGGAACCTTCTTGTCGAACGGCGGCGACCGGCTGCGGGTTTCGGGCGAGCAGGGGCGTCACATGCGTTCGGCGCAGGTCGAGCAAGTCACGCACGAAGGCTTCATGCTCCTGCTGGTCGGCCCGGATGGGACGGCCAATGCTGGACGCCATGAACGTTTCCGGCGCCACCGGGTCGGGAACCTCGCCGCCGAAGCTGCTGAAGCGGGCGAATTCCTGCGCCCGGCCCTTGCGGACGGCTTCGGCGAGGTCGCCCTCGAAATCGACGAAGAACTGGAAGGGCGCATCGGTGAGGAACTCGTCGCCCATGAACAGCATCGGCGTGAAGGGCGTCAGCAGGGTGAGTGCGGTCATCACGCGGTAGGCATGGCGGTCAGTGACGAGATGATGCAGCCGCTCGCCTCGAGCGCGGTTGCCGACCTGATCGTGATTGCCGAGGAAATTGACGAAGGCGGTGCGGGGAAGGTCGCCCGATGGTTCGCCGCGCGGGGTATCGTCGCCGTTCTCGCGCGGCTGGCCCTGCTCGACGTAGCCATCGGCGAGTGCTGTGGCGATGTCGGCCACCGGGGCGACCGCGAAGGGGGCGTAGTAGCTTTCGTCCTCCCCGGTCAGCAGGCAGTGGACGGCATGGTGCCAGTCGTCGTTCCAGGTGCCGTCGTAGGGCGCATCGGCGGTAAAATAGCGGACGAGATTGCGTTCGTCCTCGGTGACGAGGTGGATCGGCCGGCCGAAGTCACAGGCGCGGATACGCGCGGCCAGTTCGTCGAGGAAATGGGTTTCGGAATGGTCCTCGATGGCGTGCACCGCGTCGAGGCGCAGGCCGTCGAGGCGGTATTCGTCCAGCCAGTGCAGGGCGTCGGCGATGAAGTATTCGCGCACGGCCGGGGCCTCGAAGGCGATTCCTGCACCCCACGGTGAGGCACGCTCGGGGTGGAAGAACGAGGGGCACCACGCGCCGAGGTAATTCCCGGAAGGTCCGAAGTGGTTGTAGACCACGTCCAGCATCACGGCGATGCCGTGGCTGTGAGCCGCATCGACCAGCGCGCGCATCTCGTCCGGCGTGCCGTAGGCGGGGTGCGGTGCGAAGGGCAGGACGCCGTCGTAGCCCCAGCCCCGGTCGCCCTCGAACTGGGCGACGGGCATGATCTCGATCATCGTCACGCCGAGGTCCGCAAGGCGCGGCAACTCTGCAATGGCAGCGGCGAACGTGCCTTCCTCGGTGAAGGTGCCGAGGTGGAGTTCGTAGACCACCGCCTCGTGCCAGGGGCGTCCCGGCCATTCGTGTCGCCATTGGTAGGCCGCCGGATCGACCAGCATCGAGGGGCCGTGCACGTCGCCGATCTGCGCCCGCGCGGCGGGGTCGGGATAGGGCGTGCCCTCCATGACCCAGCGATAGGCGTCTCCGGCGGTGGCCTCGCCCTCGAACAGCCACCAGCCCTGCCCGGCAGACTGCGCGGGCATTGCCATGCCGCCGACTTCCAGCCGGGCCTCCTCCGCGTCCGGCGCCCAGAGGCCGAAGCGCCAGCGACCGTCGCCCAGAGGCTGGGCGCCCCAGTGCGTTGCCATCACGCGGGGCGGAATAGGCAGAGGCTGCCGGGCGAGATCGCGGCGGCCTCGCGGTCGACCGGCTCCTCGGTGAAGGGATCGTCGCGCGCGGTGTCGAGCAGGCGCACCCACTCGCCCTCGGGCAGCGTGAAGTCGAGACCGTCGCCCGCGTTGACCACGGTGAATAGCGGGCGCCCGCCGTCGAGGAAGACCTCGCGGGTCGAGTAGTCGAGCAGCATGCCGAGCACGCGCAGGCCTTGCTGGCCCCACAGCTCGCCGTCCATCGCGCGGCCGTCCGGCTGGAACCAGGCGATCTCCAGGCGCTCGTTGTCGCCGGTCTCGCCCATCAGGAAGTTCTCCTGGCAGAGCACCGGGTACTGGCGGCGCAGGGCGATCATGCGGCTGCAGAAGTCGAGGAATGCGTCGTCCCGGCTCTCCCAGTCGAGCCAGCCGAGTTCGTTGTCCTGGCAGTAGACGTTGTTGTTGCCGTGCTGGCTGTTGCCGATCTCGTCGCCCGAAAGCAGCATCGGCACGCCCTGGCTGACCATCAGCGTCGCCACCATGGCGCGGCGGCGGCGGGCGCGGGCGGCGGTGATGGCCTCGTCGTCGGTGGCCCCTTCGGCGCCCATGTTGTCGGAAAGGTTGTTGTCGTGCCCGTCCGCGCCGCCTTCGCCGTTGGCCTCGTTGTGGCGGTCGTTGAACGAGACGGTGTCCATCAGCGTGAAGCCGTCATGCGCGGCGAGGAAGTTGATCGAACTGGTGGCGCCGCGATCCGAATGGTTGAACTGGACCGGCGAGCCGATCAGGCGCTGGGCGATGTCGCCCACCAGCCCCTCGTCGCCGCGCCAGAACGCGCGGGTGTCGTCGCGGAACTTGTCGTTCCATTCGCGGAACGGGTGGGGGAAGCCGCCGACCTGATAGCCGCCCATGCCGATGTCCCACGGCTCGGCGATCAGCTTGACGCCGGCAAGGATCGGGTCCTGCCGGATCGCGTCGAAGAAGCCGCCCTCGCGATCGAAGCCCGCTTCCTCGCGGCCCAATGTGGAGGCGAGGTCGAAGCGGAAGCCGTCGACGTGCATCACCTGCACCCAGTAGCGCAGCGAATCGAGCACCATGCGCATGACCATCGGATGCGCCACCGCCAAGGTGTTGCCGGTGCCGGTGTTGTCGAAGCTGAAGCGCGGGTTCTCGGGGCTCAGCATGTAGTATGCGGCGTTGTCGAGGCCGCGGAAGCTGAGGGTCGGACCCTTCTCCGAGCCTTCGGCGGTGTGGTTGTAGACCACGTCCATGATGACCTCGATCCCCGCCTTGTGGAACCGCTTCACCATGTCCTTGAACTGGCGGATGGCGCGCGGGGCGACGTCGCCGCCGCGCAGGAAGCGCGGTTCCGGTGCGAAAAAGCCGAGCGTCTGGTAGCCCCAGTAGTTCGACAGGCCCTTGTCCAGCAGCATGCGGTCGTCGAGGAAGAACTGGCTGGGCAGCAGTTCGATGGCGCTGACGCCCAGCTTGCGGAGGTGATCGAGGATCGGCTCGCTGGCCATGCCTTCATAGGTGCCGCGCAGGGCCTCGGGGACGTCGGGGTGGGTCATCGTCAGGCCGCGCACGTGGGCCTCGTAGATCACCGTCTCGGTCCAGGGGCGGGAGAGGGACTTGTCGCCTTCCCAGTCGAAGTCCGGGTCCTGCACCACGCTCTTGACCATGAACGGGGCGGAATCGCGGGCGTCGAAGGTGGTGTCGTCGCCCGTCGTCAGGTCGTAGCCCCAGAGCGCGTCGTCCCATTGCATCGCGCCCGAAACCTCGCGGGCATAAGGGTCGAGCAGCAGCTTGTTGGGGTTGAAGCGGTGGCCGCTCGCGGGATCGTAAGGGCCGTGGGCGCGCAGGCCGTAGAGCTGGCCGGGCTTCACGCCGGGGAGGTAGCCGGAGAAGATCGAACCTTCCCGCGATGGCAGTTCGAGGCGGGCGGTTTCCTCGGTGCCGTCCTCGGAAAACAGGCACAGTTCGATCGCCTCGGCATTCTCGGAGAAGACGCCGAAATGGGTGCCCTCGCCGGTATATTCGGCGCCGAGTTCATGGATCATCCGCTCGGGGCGGGAAAACGCGATGTCGGCGGGATGGTCGGTAGCTGGGCCCTGCGTCACGTGCTGCCTCCTGCATGATGCTGCATCCGCTAACACGCATGGGGGGCGGGAGGTTCCGGGCAGGTTTACACGGTTGACACGCTCCAGAGGGAAAAGGTGTCACCTTTGGCCGGAAAGTGTCACCTTAGGTGCGCAAGGTGACACCTTTTGCTGACGATGTGTCACCTTGTGAGGAGAAAGTGTCACCTTGCGGTGTAACCTTGTGCAGCTGGAAGCGATCGGGCGCGGCATGGGCGCATCGTAGCGCGGCGCCCATCCTGTAGGAAAGCGCCCGCTTCTTTACGTGAACAAGGCCCAGCCCGCGAAGGCCCCTCCCGCGACCAGCGCGGGCGTCACCCAGGCCCCCTTGATCCGCCACACGACCGCCAGGGCCACCGCGAAGATCGCGAGCGCACCGAGCGGGGCGGTCACGCGCAGTCCGGTCGCATAGGCAAGCTGCACGAAGGTGGCGGCGATGATCCCCACCACGGCGGCGGCGATGCCTTCGAGCAGGCGGTGCAGCGCCGGATTCTCCACGATGGCCTCCAACCGCTCGAACAGCACCAGCGAGAAGGCGAAGGCGGGCAGGAACATCCCCGCAGTGATGGCCAGCGCGCCGCTCACCCCGCCGGTGACATAGCCCACGAAAGTCACGAAGATCACCAGCGGCGCAGGCAGCACCCCGGCGAGCGCAATCCCGTCGAGGAAGGCGCCGTCGCCGATCCAGCCCCGCCCGACCGTGTCCGAACGGACATAGGGAATGGCCGTATAGGCCCCGCCGAAAGTCAGCAGCCCGCCTTTGAGCCCGGCGACGAACAGCGCGAAGGTTGTGACGGGAATGCCCTGCACGGCATGCAGGCTGTCGCCAGAGCCGGAAAGCAGGTGGATCGCGGTCGCCAGCGCGAGGGCGACCGCAAGGATCGCGCAAGCCACCAGCGGCCGATGCGACACGGCATAGGTCAGTCCGCCCGCCGCCAGCAGGATCCAGAACGGCACCCCCAGCAGGGTCAGGACGAGGCTTGCCACCGCGATCACGCCGAGCAGCGCGTTCTCGACGATATGGTGTCCGATGCGCACCACCGCGCGCAGGATGATCGCGAGCACGGCGACCTGGACGCCGAGAAGTGCGCCCGCCAAAGTCAGGTTTCCGGCGACCCAGGTGACGTAGGCCCATCCCGCGACCAGCATCAGCACCAGCCCCGGCAGCATGAAACCCAGCCCGGCCAGCAATCCGCCGATCCGCCCGCGCGCGATCATGCCGAGGTGGACGCAAAGTTCATGCGCCTCCGGCCCCGGCAGCACCTGCAGGACCGCGAGCAGGCGATTGAAGCGGCCCTTGTCGATCCAGCGCTCGTCCTCGACCAGCGCCTGACGCAGCATGGCGATCTGCGCGACCGGCCCGCCGAAGGCCAGCGCCCCGAACCGCAGGAACTTGAGGAACAGTGCAGGCAGCGAAAGGGTGGGCGGCGCGATAGTGATGCAGGCGGTGTCGGTCGTCATGCAAGTGCTCCGCAGGCCGCAGGTACGGCTGATGGAGCGGACTTGGACGTTGCCGTCTGAACGGGCGTCCGCGCGTGCCCGTTGGTGGGATTTCAGCGCAATGGTGGGGGGAAGTCAAGGCGTGAGGGAGCGCCCGTTGCGCTTTGCCCACCCCGCTGCGACTAACTTCGCTTTCGGCTCAGCAAGTCTCGCTGCCCCTCCCGCAAGCGGGCGGGGTAAACCGCTTTCGCCCTCCCGCTCGCGGGAGGGCCAGGAGGCTTGGCCCGAAGGGCTTAGCCGGACGGGGTGGGCCAGCTCGCAGGCGGTTTACCACCCGAAAACCAGAATAGGGGCATCCGGTGCCGCCCCTTAGCGGACTTCGCGTGAAGGTGGTGGACCGGCCTTTTCCCATTCCTCTGCGGTGTACTCAACGCACGGTATCAAGGTGCTACACCTATATCGCTCGCCAACCGCGCGACGAATAGCGGCAACACGATCTCGATCAGATGCAAGGTCAACCACGAAGGCAATTCCCGGCCGAGGATCAAGTTGCGCATTGTCTTCAAGGTAATCGAACACAGTTTCGTCGCTGGTTAACTTACCATTCCAAAAGAGCTGATTGTCACGAATCTCCAAGAGATTCACGGTGGCCAGCTCGCCAAATTCGCACCCCTGCCGTTGCCAACCTGATGGTGATGGGTGGCAGTTAGGCCTACCCCCATTTTGCGTTAGCGATCTTTCACCACTATCCGCGCTCGAATTGCTTGTCAGATGAGCGACGGCCATGATGAAAGTAACGAATGTCATGCGGCGGAATGCTATCATGTGAATGGCAGCAATCCACCCGAAGTCGTCATTCAAACACCATCTTCATCCCAGCCTCGCCGAGACGCCGCGACGTGACGAGAGCGGTCCCAGCCTTCGCTGGGATGACGGACTGTATCGGCACCATCAGCGCGCACCCAAACGAAAACGGCCCGCCCTTTCGGGCAGGCCGCTCTCGCATCACAGCAGTCGTCGCTTAGCCGACGAACGCGCGCTCGATCACGAAGTCGGCGGGCTTGTTGTTCGATCCTTCGACGAAGCCCAGACCTTCCAGCATCGCGGCGATGTCCTTGTTCATCGCCATCGAGCCGCACAGCATCACGCGGTCGGTCGCAGGGTCCATGCGGGCCTCGCCCTTCAGACCCTCGAACAGGCGGCCGTTCTCGATCAGCACATTGATGCGGCCGGTGGTGTGGAATTCCTCCCGCGTGACTGTCGGCACATAGGTCAGCTGCACCAGCGCCTGGTCCTCGACCAGCGGGTCGCCGGCCAGCTGGCTCTCCAGCTCCTGGCGGAAGGCGAGGTCGGCGACGCGGCGGACCGAGTGGACGATCACGACCTGCTCGAACATCTCGTAGACGTCCGGATCGCGGATCAGCGAGAGGAACGGCGCGAGGCCGGTGCCCGAACCGAACAGGAACAGGCGCTTGCCCGGCGTCAGCGCGTCGGTGACGAGCGTGCCCACCGGCTTGCGGCCAAGGTAGATCTGGTCGCCCGGCTGGATCAGCTGCAGCTTGGAGGTCAGCGGGCCGTCCTCGACTTTGATCGAGAGGAACTCGATCTCCTCGGCCCACGAGGGGCTGGCGATGGAATAGGCGCGCAGCAGCGGCTTGCCGTTGTCGCCCTGCAAGCCGATCATGATGAATTCACCCGAGCGGAAGCGGAACGAGGCCGGGCGCGTGATCTTGAAGCTGAAGAGGTGCTCGTTCCAGTGATGGACCGAAAGCACCGTTTCCACGGTCAGCGCACCAGTGGGTTCCAGAACGGTCGCAGGAGCCGCCGAATTGTCCAGGGTGGCGGCTTCTGCCTTGCTATCGTTCATCAACGTCAGTCCTTGGTTCATCGAATGGGTCACGCCGGCGGGTTTATCAGTGCAATGCCGAAGCCGGCGATGGTCATCGCGGCGCTTGCGCGGCTCATGGCCTGGGCGACCGCGGCGACCGTGTCGCATGGCACGACATGCGCGAGAGTCGCGCGCACGTTTTCGCGGCGGCCTATACCGACATCGCGCCAAAGTGCAAGGAGCAACGCCTCATGTTCGCAGATGCGGTGGCAGCCCATCGGCGCGACCATGATCCTTTCGGATGCCCGGCGGCTGACGAGCGCCATCGCCATGTGAAAGTCCGGCAGGACGGTGGCGGCGTTGTATCCGGCAAAGGCGCGCGCCAGCGACTGCGCCGGGCAATTGCCCTTGGATGCCGAATGCGCCCATCCGCGCATGGCCCAGAGCAGGAACCGGCCGTCGTTGTCGAGTTCGGTGACCGGCCGGTCGAGGAAGTCGTACATGCGCGTGCCTCAAGATATGCTATTGCGAATTATTCGCATATCTTGTGCATCGTGCGGCGCGATGCGTCAACCCGGTGTCGCCGTACGACGAGGTGGCGCGGGGGAAGGGTGGTCCGAAGCCATGGCGCGCGTCCGGGCCTTGCCGCAATGCAACAAAATGCCCTACCGCGGTTTGACGGGGGCAAGTCGACGCACCAACAGCCAAGAGTTCATGAACCCAGACCGCCGCACCGTTCTTTCCGGTATCATCGCCAGCGCCATCGCATCGGGCTTCTCGTTCAGGGCTCTCGCCGCCGAAGAGGTGACGCGGGTGGACGATCTCATCAAGAAGATGACGATCGAGGAGAAGGCCGGGCAGATGACCTGCCTTGCCGACGCCTTCCGCCCCTTCAACCCGCCCAACCCGGCGGCCGGCATCCAGGACGTGAAGCGGCTCTCGGAGGAAATCCGCAAGGGCCGCGTCGGCTGCCTGTTCAACGGTATCGGCGTGGCGGGCGCGCGCAAGGCGCAGGAGATCGCGGTCAACGACAGTCGCCTCGGCATTCCGCTGCTGCTGGCGGGCGACGTGATCCACGGGCTCAAGACGATCTTCCCGGTGCCGCTGGCCGAGGCGTCCAGCTTCGATCCGGTGCTGGCGCAGCGCACCGCGCGCGCCATGGCGCTGGAGGCGACGGCGGCGGGCCTGCACCTGACTTTCGCGCCGATGGCCGATGTCGCGCGCGACCAGCGCTGGGGCCGCGTGGTCGAGGGCTCCGGAGAAGACGTGACGCTGACCGCGCTGCTCTCCGCCGCGCGGGTGCGCGGATTCCAGGGGCGCGACTTGCGGCGCGACGACTCGTTGCTCGCCTGCCCCAAGCACTTCGCTGCCTATGGCGCGGTGGCGGGCGGGCTGGAATACGGCAGTGTCGACATCAGCGACGAGACCCTGCGCGAGACGCACCTGCCGCCCTTCGGCTCCGCCTTCGCGGCGGGCGCGCTGACTACGATGGCGGCTTTCAGCGAGATCAACGGCGTGCCCGCGACCGCCGACCGCACGCTGCTCACCGATATCCTGCGCGGCGAGATGGGCTTCACCGGCTTCGTCTTCTCGGACTACACCGCCGACGAGGAACTGGTCGCCCACGGCTATGCCGAGGACGACCGCGACGCCGCGCGGCTGGCAGTGCTGGCGGGTGTCGACATGTCGATGCAGAGCGGCCTCTACATCCGCTACCTGCCTGACCTCGTGAAGAGCGGCGCGGTGCCTATGGGTACTGTGGACGTGGCGGTGCGGCGCATCCTCTACGTCAAGATGGCGATGGGCCTGTTCGACAACCCCTGGCGCTCGCTGGACGAGGCGGCGGAGAAATCGCGCATCGGCGCGCCCGTTCACCGCGAACTCGCGCGCGAGGCGGGCGCGCGCTCCATCGTGCTGCTGCAGAACGACGGGGTGCTGCCGCTCGACAAGGGAAAGAAGCAGAAGATCGCGCTGATCGGTCCGTTCGGCGATGACAAGGCGAACCTCTACGGCCCTTGGGCTTTCTACGGCGATCCCGACAAGGGCGTGGACGTGGCCAGCGGGCTGCGCGGCGCGATGGTCGATCCGGACCAGCTGACCGTCGTGCCCGGCTGCGCCATTCACGGCCCCACCGACGGCGGGATCGAGGCGGCGGTCAAGGCGGCGAAGGCGGCCGACGTGGTGATCCTCGCCCTCGGGGAATCGCAGGACATGTCGGGCGAGGCGCAGTCGCGCACCGTGATCGAGATCCCGCCCGCCCAGCAGGCGCTCGCCGATGCGGTGGCGGCGGTGAAGAAGCCGACCGTCGTGCTCCTTCGTCACGGTCGTGCGCTGGCGATCCATGACGGGGTGGCGAACGCCAATGCCGTGCTGGCGACGTGGTTCCTCGGTTCCGAAGCGGGCAATGCGATCGCCGACGTGGTGTTCGGCAAGGTCGACCCCTCGGGCAAGCTGCCGGTCAGCTTCCCCTGGGAGTCGGGGCAGGAGCCGTTCTTCTACGATCGCAAGTCGACCGGCCGCCCGACCGTCCCCAACGGCAGCACCGAGTACAAGGCCCGCTACGCCACCACCGACAACAGCGCGCGCTACCCCTTCGGTCACGGCCTGAGCTACACCCGCTTCACGCTGGACAAGCTGCAGGTTTCCGACCCCGCCCTGCGCTGGGACGGCACCGTCTCGATCACCGCGCGCCTGACTAACAGCGGCAAGCGGCGCGGCAGCGAGATCGTGCAGCTCTACACCCGCGACCGCGTGGCCAGTCGCACCCGCCCGATCCGCGAGTTCAAGAAGATGGAGCGCGTCACTCTGGAGCCGGGCGAGAGCCGCACCGTGCGCTTCACCCTGTCCCGCACGGACCTCGAATTCGTCGGCGCAGGCAACCGGCGGCTGGCGGAGCCGGGCGCGTTCGACGTCTGGGTGGGCCAGTCTTCCGAGGACGGGCTGCACACGCAGATCACCTTGTACGCGGCGGCCCCGGCGAGCGCTTAGGGCGCGATCTAAAGTACGTTCGTCATTTCGAGCAAAGCGAAGCAATCCAGGGCGGCGTAGTGCTACCCTGGATTGCTTCGCTTTGCTCGAAATGACGATTTGTTGGGAAATCATCGTGCCATGCCGTTTGGCGGCTA
>NZ_BAAILP010000191.1:71543-74597 GCF_054589055.1 Novosphingobium sp. 11B
CCATATGTTCGCATAATTCGAACATATGATCGCGTTTAATCCCACTATTTCGGAACCCTGATCGGGCGCATCTGGAGGGCGTCAGGACGACACGCCCGTCGTCACCTTATTGCCCCCGATCACCCAGGAGTTCCCGCCATGACCATCACCACCATCGACACGGCCCCCGTCGCTCCCGCCAACACCGCCAGCACCCTCGAAGCCTGGCTGCCGCTCGTCGGCCGCGTTCTCATCGCCGCGATCTTCATCATCAGCGGCTTGTCCAAGATCGCCGACCCCGCCGGTTCGATGGCCTACATCGCCTCGGTCGGCCTCCCGCTCCCCGCCGTGGCGCTGGCTGGCGCCATCCTCGTCGAAGTGGTCGGCGGCGCGCTGCTGATCTCGGGCTACAAGGTCCGTGCGGTCGCCACCGTCATCGCGCTGTTCAGCCTCGCCACCGCCGCGTTCTTCCACAACAACCTGGCCGACCAGAACCAATTCATCCACTTCTTCAAGAACATCGCGATCGCTGGCGGCCTGCTGCAGATCGTCGCTTTCGGCAAGGCTCGCGCCTGAACGCGAAAGCCCTGCCGCAAACGCTGCCGGAAGGGGCGGGCCGAAAGGCTCGCCCCTTTTCGCATGATTGCACGATAAACGCAGACCAGATTTGTCGTCGTTATATGCTTGACGCTTTAACGCAGACAGAGTAACTCCGCGTTCATGGCCCATATCACCACCAGCGTCGAATATGGAATCCACGGCCTGCTCTGGCTGGTGGAAGACGGCCGCGCCCTCAGCAGCCGGGAGATCGCCGAGATCCAGGGCATCTCGCCCAGCTTCGTGGCGAAGATCTTCCCCAAGCTGGAGAAAGCCGGCATCGTCGCCGCCAGCGAAGGCGTGCGCGGGGGCTACCGCCTCGCGCGGCCGGCGGGCGAGATCACCTTCCTCCAGATCATCGACGCGATCGAAGGCGACAAGCCGCTGTTCGATTGTCAGGAAGTGCGCGGCCGCTGCGCCCTGTTCGGCGGCGATGCGCCCGGCTGGGCAACCGCCGGAACTTGCGCCGTCCACGCTGTCATGCTCCAGGCCGAGAAGGCGATGCGCGATGCTCTTGCCGCGCAGACCCTGGGCGACGTGGCGAGCCGCTTCGGCCGCAAGGCGCCCGAGACATTCTTCAACGATTTCCGCGACTGGGCGGGCGATCGCCAGACCACCCGCACCGCACGCATCGGCCGTCCCCGGCGGGACGGTCCTTCATGACCTGAGCCTTTCTCACCCGCATTCCTGAACACCTTTCTCGGCGTCCTGCCGGACGCACCGGGAAAGCGCCGGCTTGCGCGCTGCCTTCGCGGGCCTCGCGCTTGTCGGGACGATGAGCCGCGTCCGGCGCACAAGAGGAGAAGATCGATGAGCAAGCAGACCATCCTGATCGCCGGCACCGGTTTCGCCGGAGTCTGGGCCGCCCTGTCGGCAACCCGCGCCATTGCGCTTGCAGGGCGGGAGGACGACGTGGAAGTCGTCGTCGTCTCGCCGAGCCCGACCATGGTGATCCGTCCGCGCCTTTATGAAGCCGTGCTGGAGAACATGAACCCCGACGTTTCTGCCCTGCTCGCGGCGGTCGGCGTGCGGTACGTGGCCGGTCTGGTCGAGGCGATCGGCGCGAATACGCAGCAGGCCACGATCCTGCGTAACGACGGCGGGCGCGAGACGATTGCCTGGGACCGCTTCGTACTGGCCACCGGCAGCCGCCTCTCCACTCCGCCGATCCCGGGCATTGCGGATCACGCCTTCGATGTCGACCAGTTGGACTCGGCGCAGCGGCTGGACGCGCACCTCGGGCTGCTGGCTGCCCGCACCGACGAGGCACGCGGTACGGCGGTCGTGGTGGGCGGCGGCTTCACCGGCCTCGAAGGCGCGGCGGAGATGCCCGAACGGTTGCGCGCCATTCTGGGCAAGGATGCGCCGATCCGCGTCGTCATCGTCGACCCGGCCGAACAGATCGCCGCCGAGATGGGCGCCGATGCGGCCGTGGTCGTGCGCGGCGCCCTTGACGAACTGGGTGTCGAGCAGCGCCCTGGCGTGCGGGTGACGGCGGTGGACGCAGGCGGGGTCACGCTTTCGGATGGATCGCGGATCGATGCGGCGACCGTCGTGTGGTCGGCCGGGATGCGTGCTCATCCGCTGGCAGGGCAGGTGCCCGGAGAGCATGATGCCACTGGCCGGGTGCTCGGCGACGCCTATCTCCGCGCGCCCGAGGCGCCGGGCATCTTCGTCACCGGAGACACCGTGAAAGCGGCGACCGACGATATCGGCAACTTCACCGTCCTGTCGTGCCAGCACGCGCTGAGCCTCGGCCGGGTGGCAGGCCACAATGCCGCTGCGGAACTGGTGGGGCTGGGCCTCCCCCCCTACAGCCAGCCCAAGTACGTGACCTGTCTCGACCTCGGCGCATGGGGTGCCCTTTATACGGAGGGCTGGGACCGGCAGGTCCACCTGACCCGGGCGGAAGGCAAGAAGCTGAAGCAGGAAATCAACGGCGTGTGGATCTATCCGCCTGCGCCGGAGCGGGAGGCGGTCTTTGCGGTCTCCAACCCGGACTTCGTGATCGTGCCCTGACGCGAAAAGGCTCGGCCGGAGACGGTCGGGCCATGCGTTTCCGGGCATGATCGTGCCAAACCCGCGCAAATCCGGCCTTTGCGTTGAAAATGAACTTTTTTTGAAATTAGTGTTTGACCGACTCACTTGGTGGCCTTAGAGGCCCGTTCACCGCAGCGGACCACACGGTTTTGCATCGGTCGCCAAGCACTGACGGGCACCAAGCTCTCCGAGGTTAAAGCCGGGGACGACGGGTTGTCCGGGTTTGTTGTCTGGTGGTTCTTTGACATTGTAGGTTTAGATGAAGGGACATGTGGGCGACGGCGCCTGGTCTCGTGGGTCTTTGGGCCACGGGTATCAGTTTAAAGCAAGCCGATGCTGCATATGTCCTAACGTAACCATACGTTTTACATAGTGCAGGTATCGGCTCCCGGAGTTCGGTGTTTGCGGTTGGCGGCCTTTGGGTCGTGCCGTATTCGC
>NZ_BAAILP010000192.1:0-3384 GCF_054589055.1 Novosphingobium sp. 11B
AGCGAAGGCTGGGACCGTTATGACCATGTTGCACCCTTTCAGCAGACCCTTTCCAGCTTCATCCCGGCCTCGCCGAGAGGTTGCGACATGACGAGAGCGGTCCCAGCCTTCGCTGGGATGACGATCTGATTTTAGATCGACCGTTCCCCAACCAAAACAGACCTCCAACTCCGCTCAGCCTGAGCTTGTCGAAGGCCCCGAGGCCTGGCGCCACGCTTCCCATGCTTCGACAGCCTCGGCATGAGCGGCATAAGGCCGGCCAGCTCCCGCCTGCATACAAACGAAAACGGCCTCCCGGTTTCCCGGAAGACCGCTCTCGGTGAAGCCTTGGCGCCTTACTGGCAGGCCCCGCTCACTGGCAGGCCAGGCACTCGTCGTAGTCGGTCGAGCCGCCGCTGGCAGCCAGTTCGAACTTGGGCAGTTCGCTGGTGTTGTCGGCTTCTACGCCGCCCGCGAAACCGGCGCGCTGCACCGACTTCGAGCGCAGGTAGTAAAGCGACTTGATGCCCTTTTCCCACGCCTGGAAGTGGAGCATCATCAGATCCCACTTGTCGACGTCGGCCGGGATGAACAGGTTCAGCGACTGCGCCTGGTCGATGTAAGGCGTACGGTCAGCCGCGAATTCGAGCAGCCAGCGCTGGTCGATCTCGAAGCTGGTCTTGTAGACCGCCTTCTCGTCGGCCGAGAGGAAGTCGAGGTGCTGGACCGAGCCGTTCTGCTCGAGGATCGAATTCCACACGTTGTTGGAATCCTTGGACTTCGAGGCCAGCAGCTTCTGCAGGTAGGGGTTCTTCACCACGAAGCTGCCCGAGAGCGTCTTGTGGGTGTAGATGTTCGCCGGGATCGGCTCGATGCAGGCCGAGGTGCCGCCGCAGATGATCGAGATCGACGCGGTCGGCGCGATCGCCATCTTGCAGCTGAAACGCTCCATCACGCCCTGGTCGGCGGCGTCGAGGCACGGTCCGCGCTCCTTGGCGAGCATCATCGAGGCTTCGTTGGCCTTGGCGTTGATGTGCTGGAACATCTGCAGGTTCAGCGCCTTGGCCATCGCGCTTTCGAAGCCGATGCCCTTCTTCTGCAGGTACGAGTGGAAGCCCATCACGCCCATGCCGACCGAACGCTCGCGCTCCGCCGAGTAGCGGGCGCGGGCCATTTCGTCCGGCGCGCGGTCGATGTAATCCTGCAGGACGTTGTCGAGGAAGCGCAGCACGTCCTCGATGAAGCGCTTGTCACCCTTCCACTCTTCCCAAGTCTCGATGTTGAGCGAGGAAAGGCAGCACACCGCTGTACGGTCGTTACCGAGGTGGTCACGGCCGGTGGGCAGAGTGATTTCCGAGCACAGGTTCGAGGTCGAGACCTTGAGGCCGAGATCGCGGTGATGCTTGGGCATCATGCGGTTAACGGTGTCGGAGAACACGAGGTAGGGCTCGCCGGTGGCAAGGCGCACTTCGACCAGCTTCTGGAACAGCGAGCGGGCGTGGACCTTGCCGCGCACCGAGCCGTCCTTGGGGCTGCGCAGGGCGAAGTCGGTGCCGTCGCGCACGGCTTCCATGAACTCGTCGGTCAGCAGCACGCCGTGGTGCAGGTTGAGCGCCTTGCGGTTGAAGTCGCCGGAGGTCTTGCGGATCTCCAGGAACTCCTCGATCTCGGGGTGCGAGACGTCGAGGTAGCAGGCGGCCGAACCGCGGCGCAGCGAGCCCTGCGAAATCGCGAGGGTCAGCGAATCCATCACGCGCACGAAGGGGATGATGCCGCTGGTCTTGCCATTCAGGCCGACCGGCTCGCCGATGCCGCGCACGTTGCCCCAGTAAGTGCCGATGCCGCCACCGCGCGAGGCGAGCCAGACGTTCTCGTTCCAGGTGGCGACGATGCCTTCAAGGCTGTCCTCGACCGAGTTGAGGTAGCACGAGATCGGCAACCCGCGCCCGGTGCCGCCGTTCGACAGCACGGGGGTGGCGGGCATGAACCACAGGCGCGAGATGTAGTCGTAGAGACGCTGTGCGTGCTCCTGGTCGTCCGCATAGGCATCGGCCACGCGGGCGAAGAGGTCCTGATACTTCTCGCCGGGAAGCAGGTAGCGGTCGTCGAGCGTTTCCTTGCCGAAGTCGGTCAGGAGCGCATCGCGCGACGCATCGGTGACGATGGTGAAGCGGCGATCGTGGATCGTCTTGGAATCGACGGCCTTCTTCTTCGTCTTCGGCGCCTCGACCACCAGATCGGCGGCCAAAGTATCGGTCTTGTCCATGGCCACGGCCGAGGCTTCCTTTTTCATCGCCGCTTCGGAGACATGCCCGGCAAGGAGCGACTCCATATCGACTTGCGCGGGATCCGCGTAGCTCACATCCGAATCAGACACGTGTCCGTCGCTTCCATTCCTGAAGTCCACTGGTGCGCCCCCAATGTATCGTCAAAACCTGTCATCGAACCGCCACGGGGGCGATCCAAACTGCTTTCGGCGGCCGAGCAGGCCGGCACCGAGTCGAAGGGCGCTCAAGAACGTCCCATCTATCAGAACCAGCACAAAAAGAGAACGACATTCCCTGCCAGACCACCGGCGCGCCGGTTCGAGAAGTCTGGTCCCAAGTTCCCTGAAGGGCTCCGCACGGGCCTTTCGGCTTATGCGCTGTATCCCTAGGTATTGAGGCCTCTCGATCGGCGCGACACAACCTATAGTGCCCTTTCCAGCGAGAGGTTCAAGAGGGGGGCTGCAAACGGCACCGATCCGCGCATTCGTCACGAGGCTGTCATCGCCCTGCCGCGACGCGCCGAATTTCCGTTGTCTTCCAGAAGCGCAACCCTTTGAATCGGCCCTCACCTCCGAAATTTTTCCACATAAATCACCGGTGAGACGAATCGGGCGTGCGACGAACCGAGGCGGTCAAGACCCGGCGCGACGCTTTTCCCCGGCAGGCCCATCGGCTTTCGTCGAGATGCGTCGGTCGCTTGACGAGGACCTGCAACCACTGGCCTCCTCGCCGCTTATCAGCGTGAATGCGAAAGCGCTGCGGCGCGAAGGGGAGTCATACGGTACATGTTCAACATCATCGGCGCCATCATCAGCGGCCTCGTCATTGGCGCGCTGGCCCGGTTCTTCTATCCGGGTGCAGTGCCCATGGGCTGGATCGCGACGATCCTGCTGGGCGTCGGCGGCTCGCTGCTGGCGGGGCTGGTGACCAGCCGCGGGCGCGGCGATTTCAGCCGCGCCGGATGCCTGGCCTCGGTGATCGGCGCGATCGTGCTGATCTTCCTCGGGCGGGTGCTGCATATCGGGTAAAGGTACGGCCCACCCCGTCCGGCTAGGCAGCAAGCTGCCAAGCCTACCGGCCCTCCCGCAAGCGGGAGGGCTATTACCTTACCTTGCTCCCCTCCCGCTTGCGGGAGGGG
>NZ_BAAILP010000192.1:3528-21807 GCF_054589055.1 Novosphingobium sp. 11B
TCCGCCGCCGGATAATCCAGCGTGTAGTGCAGCCCCCGGCTCTCGTGTCGCTTGAGAGCGGATTCGACGATCAGTTCCGCACTCTGCAGCAGGTTGCGCAATTCGATCAGGTCGGTCGAGACGCGGAAGTGGCGGTAGTATTCCTCGGTCTCGCCATTGAGCATCTGGATGCGGTGCATGGCGCGCTCCAGCCGCTTGGTGGTCCGCACGATGCCGACATAGTTCCACATGAAGCGGCGGATCTCGGTCCAGTTCTGCTTGATGACGACTTCCTCGTCGGAATCGGTCACGCGGCTTTCGTCCCAGGCGCGCACTTGCGGCGGCGCCTCGAAGCTGTCCCACTTCGCGAGGATGTCGGCAGCCGCCGCCTCGCCGAAGACGAAGCATTCGAGCAGCGAGTTGGACGCAAGGCGGTTCGCCCCGTGCAGCCCGCTCTCGGTGCACTCACCGGCGGCATAGAGCCCCGGCAGGTCGGTGCGGCCGTCGAGGTCCACGAGGATGCCGCCGCAGGTATAGTGCTGTGCGGGCACGACCGGGATCGGCTCCTTCGTCATGTCGATGCCGAGGCCCATCAGCTTCTCGTAGATGTTCGGGAAGTGCGCCTTCACGAAATCCTCGGGCTGGTGGCTGATGTCGAGGTGGACGTAATCCAGGCCGAAGCGCTTGATCTCGGAGTCGATGGCGCGCGCCACGACGTCGCGCGGGGCCAGTTCCAGCCGTTCAGGATCGTAGAAGGTCATGAAGCGCTTGCCGGTGCGCGGGTTGATCAGGTGCCCGCCCTCGCCGCGCACCGCCTCGGTGATGAGGAAGTTCTTGACCTCCAGGTTGTAGAGGCAGGTCGGGTGGAACTGCATCATCTCCATGTTGGAGACGCGCGCGCCCGCGCGCCAGGCCATGGCGATGCCGTCTCCGGTGGCGCCGCGCGGGGCGGTGCTGAACTGGTAGACGCGGCCCGCGCCGCCCGTCGCCAGCACGGTGGCGCGGGCGGTGAAGGCCTCGACCCGGCCGCTCGCCTCGTTCAGCGCATAGACGCCCCAGACGCGGCCCGAACCGGAATAGCGCTGCTCGTGGCGCCCGGTGATCAGGTCGATGCACGAATAGCCGGGGAGCAGGGTGATGTTGGGGTGCGCCTCGGCGGCCTGCAGCAGCGCCTGCTGCACCGCCCAACCGGTGGCGTCGGCAACGTGGACGATGCGGCGGTGCGAATGGCCGCCCTCACGCGTGAGGTGAAGCGCCTCCCCGTCCGTGTTGAACGGCACGCCCAGTTCGACCAGCCGCTCGATCGCATGGGGTGCCCGCTCGATGACGAACTCCACCGTGTCGCGCCGGTTGAGGCCAGCGCCTGCGACCATGGTGTCGCGGACATGCTCCTCGAAAGTATCGCCGGCATCGAGCACGGCGGCGATGCCGCCCTGCGCCCAGGCCGTCGAACCGCCGGTCAGCGTGCCTTTGGCCAATACCGCGACCTTGACCTTGTCGGCTACCGCTAACGCAGCCGTAAGTCCGGCCGCACCGGAACCGATCACAAGGACGTCGAATGCGCCGGCGGCGCTGGATGGCGTTTCCATGACGCCGCTCCTAGCGCCCGTTGCACGGGGATCGCAATAGTTTGCGCGCGCCGCCACTTGCATGTTGCGGTGCGGTATCGTTCTTATATAAGATAGACCAAGTCATTACAAACACGGTTAACTTACGGCGATTTTGCTTCTTGCCAAGCACGTTGATTAGTCTAGTCAGCTTTCGCTTCTCATTGAGGAACCTATCTCGTGGCGATCTCGATTCCGCTTTGCTTTGCCAATAGGCATGAACCGGTGCGCAACGATGTGAAATGGGATGGCCTCAATTATACCGGCACCTGTAAAAATTGCGGAAAGACTATTCGCCGACAGAAGCACAAGGTCTGGAAACTTGACGACAGCGAAGCAGCCGACAAGTAAGTAAGAATCCTTAGCTTTACGAAATGCCCCTCATCCTCCTGAATATTATTAAGGAAAAAAGGGGATACAGGCCTTTGCTTGGCCCCGGCCGCCTCAATGTAAAATTTTGTTAATCGCGCACGTAAAGGCGCCCCCGGGCGAGGCCCGGGAAATATGAGACAGCTGCATCATATTTGAAAACGGCGACGAGTCGTTTCGCTCGTGCGCCGAGTCGCCGGTTATACTCAGGCTGCCGAACGCACCGCGCTGGTCAGGCTGACGAACACGTCTTCGAGGTCCGCTTCGCGAGTCGTCACGTCGACGATCGCGAAACCTTGCGCCTGCAAGGCCGACATGATCTCGCCCGCATTGGCGCGATCCTTGTCGTACGTGATCTCCAGAACCCGCTCGCCGGTCTTCACGCACTTGATGAAGCCGGGGTGGCTGGGCAGTTCGGTAACGTCGCGGTCCAGCGTCAGGACGATGATCTTCTCACGCGCCATGCCGACCAGTTCGCGGGTCGGCTTGTTGGTGATCAATTCGCCGTGGTTGATGATCGCGATGCGGTCGCACAGTTCCTCGGCTTCCTCGAGGTAGTGCGTGGTCAGCACGATCGTCGCGCCTTCCTTGTTGAGTTCGCCCACCAGTTCCCAGAGCTGGCGGCGCAGCTCGACATCGACGCCCGCCGTCGGCTCGTCGAGCACCAGCACGGGCGGGCGATGGACCAGCGCCTTGGCGATCAGCAGGCGGCGTTTCATGCCGCCCGACAGCGTGCGGGCATAGGCATCGCGCTTGTCGGCAAGGTGGACCGCGCGCAGCAAGTCTTCCGAGCGGCGCAGCGCTTTGGTGATGCCATAGAGCCCGGCCTGGATCTCCAGCACCTCGAACGGCGTGAAGAACGGGTCGAAGACGATCTCCTGCGGGACGATGCCAATCGCGCGCTTGGCGTTGCGCTGGTCGCGGTCAATGTCGAAGCCCCAGATGTCCACCGAGCCCGAGGTCTTCATGACCATGCCCGCCAGGATGTTGATCAACGTCGACTTGCCCGCACCGTTGGGGCCGAGGAGGCCGAAGATGCCGCCCTCCGGCACATCGAACGAGACCCCCTTCAATGCCAGCTTGCCCTCGCCGCCTCCGGCCGGGGCATAGCGCTTGACGAGGTCACGGATGGCGATTGCGGGCGTGGAAGTGCTCATGGCCGTGCATGTGGGCCATGATCGCCACGACGTAAAGACTGCAGGTGCCGCGTTGACGCTTCCTTGGCGCACGATATGATCCACAATATATCACTACGAGTCGCTAATCGAGCGACCGATACTGGAGAGCGCCCATGGCAACCGAAGCAGCCCCTATCGAGAAGGATTACTTCACCGATCATTCGGTGCTGCTCGATCCCTACGACTACTTCGAGACCATCCGCGCCCACGGCCCCGTCTACCAAATGCAGAGCCGCGACGTGATCGTGGTGACCGGCTTTGCCGAGGCGCTGGAAGTGCTGCTCAACAAGCGCGATTTTTCATCATGGCTGAACCCCGATCCGCTGGTGCTGCTGCCTTTCGCAGTGGAGGACGACGACATCTCCGCTCTGCTCGCTGCGACGCCAAGCGGGCAGATGGAACTGATGGTCTCCTACGACGGCGACAAGCACATCGCCGCCCGCTCGCTGCTCAACCCGCTGTTCGTGCCCTCGCGCCTCAAGGCCAACGAGGCGTTCATGCGCGCCTATGCCGACGACATGGTGCGCGAGGCCGTCGCGGCGGGCGGGTGCGAACTGGTGGGCTCCATCGCCACGCCCTTCGTCACCATGGTCATCGCCGACCCGCTGGGCGTCCCCGCGCAGGACCGCGAGGCATTCCGCAAGATCATCGACGATGCCCCGCCGCCCGGCAACATGGATACGCCCGACGCGCAGAGCATCCATCCGCTGATGGTCATGGCCGGCTATTTCGCGCGCTACATCTCCGAACGCCGCGCCCGGCCGCAGGACGACGTCATGACCGAGATGGCCCTGGCAACATACCCGGACGGATCGACGCCCGATGCGATGGAGGTGGTGAAATCGACGATGTTCCTCTTCGCCGCCGGGCAGGACACGAGCGCCAAGCTGATCGGCAATGCCCTGCGCCGCCTGTGCGAGGACCCGCCGATGCAGCAGGCCCTGCGCGATGACCGCACATTGATCGGCCCGTTCCTGGAAGAAGTGCTGCGTCTTGAAGGCTCGACCAAGGCCACTTTCCGCATCGCCGCGCGGGCCACGAAGATCGGCGACATGGACATCCCCGCAGGCAAGCGCGTGGTCGTCTCGCTGTCCGCCGCCAACCGCGACCCGCGCCGCTGGGAAGAACCTGCCGCGTTTCGCCTCGGCCGCCCGAGGATCAAGGAGCACCTCGCCTTCGGCCGCGGGGCGCATACCTGCGCCGGGGCTCCGCTGGCGCGGGCCGAGGTGGCGGTACTGCTCGACCGGTTCCTCGAACACACCGCCGCCATCACGCTTGACGAGGCACAGCACGGACCCGCCGGTGCGCGGCGGATGGAATACGAGCCGAGCTACATCATCCGGGGACTCGCCAACCTGCATCTGCG
Organism: Novosphingobium sp. 11B; assembly: GCF_054589055.1. Taxonomy (NCBI): domain Bacteria; kingdom Pseudomonadati; phylum Pseudomonadota; class Alphaproteobacteria; order Sphingomonadales; family Sphingomonadaceae; genus Novosphingobium; species Novosphingobium sp. 11B. The sequence goes on from NZ_BAAILP010000192.1 coordinate 8,028, forward strand.
CTTCGAGGCAGCGTAGCCGCCCTGCCCCCTGCATCGCGACGACTTTACCTCGAAACGACGAACAAGGGTCCAATCCGATGCCACCGCAAGCTAGCGCGGCCGTCTCGGCACGGGTGGGCGATGGTAACTCACGTCGGTACGGTCGCGGCTGGCCTGGCAGGGCTCCTCCGGAGTGTAGGCGCTGCCCGGGGGCGGCGCCAGCGCGGCCTTGGGGACGTCGTACGTGCCCTCCACGATGGTCACCCGGTCGGCGATGCGCCACTCTCCGGCGCACTTCGCAAAGCGATCGACGTAGCGGCCGGTGGACATGAAGTTCGGCCCCTGCGCAGTCACGCCGGAGAAGTGGTAGTACGTCTCGCAGAACGCCTCGTCGCCCTGCAGATCGCAGACGTGATTGAGAATGGCGTGCTGCGTCGTCTCGAACAGCAGCGTGGTGCGGTCCGCCCAGGGGACGAAGTCGCCGGGCGTGCCGACGAAATGGCCGTGATCCTCGATCGCGTCGTCCCAGTAGCAGCCGCGGACAAGCGCATTGTCCAGCCGGTCGAGCCCGCGCGCATAGCGCAGCAGGACCTGATGGATGGCGTGGCGGTCGATCAGTTCCGCAAGGTCCAAGGTGTCAGCTCCCGAACCAGTCGAGCAGCATCGGGGCGAGAAGCGGCCAGCGCTCGAAGCGGCCCCGGCGTCCGGCGATGTCTTCCGGGAAAGTCGAGACGTAGTTCCATTCCTGGTCGCCCCATGGCGGCTCCACGAGACTCGAATCGGGAAGCAGGCGATGGACCCATTCGGACGTCTCGCGGGTGTGGGCCATGTCGCTCCTGCCGGAACGGAAGGTCAGCACGGGCATCGTCAGGGTCGAAAAATCGGCCTCGCTCATGCCCGGCACCGGCGAGGTGTCGGAATAGGCGAAAGCCTTGCCCCAGCGCTGCATCGCGGCGATGTAGGCATCGGCGTCCTGCGCCAGCAGTATGGTGCGCAGCTTCGGGTTTCGGGCAATCTGGTCGGCCCAGCTGGGAAGCTCGACCACCGCCTTCATGCCGCCCTTGCTGGCGGCCGCGATCTGGTCTCCGCAATAGTACCAGGCGAGGCCCGCCAGCCCTACCGGCCCGCCGCTGATCCACCAGATCGCGATCCGGCGCACGTTGGCCGCCATGCGCGCCGCCGCCATCAGGGTGATGCGCGAGCCCGCCGAGCCGCCCGCCAGCGTCACGTCCTCCAGCCCCAGCGCCCCGACCAGCCCGACCAGCGCCTCGGCGTTCATCACCGATTCGCTGGAGGCGGTGAAGGCGATGTCGGACGCGCCGCAGCCGGGCCGGTCCCACAGCAGCACGCGGTAGCCGCCTTGCGCCAGCTTCGCGCCCAGTTCCGGCACGCCCGCCGCGTCGCGCGCGTAGCGGCCGCCCGGCGTCAGTACCAAAGGCGGCGCGTCCTCGTCGCCGATCAGCTCGTAATCGAGGGTCAGGCCGTTAACGTCGATCTTCATGCTCTCTCCCGTCGTCGCGGTCTTGCCACTGAAGGATCACGCCATCGCATCCGCGCCCACCGTCGACTGCAGCGCCGTCTCCCAGCGTCCGAGGCCGTAGTCCCCGGCGATCGTGGTACGGTACATCAGCCGCTCCTCCGCGGGATCGTTGCCCGAGACGCAGTGCAGCATCCTGAGGTTGTCCCAGATCACCATGTCGTCCGGCCGCCACTTGTGCTGGTAGGAAAACCCCGTGCCGAGGCGGTTGATCTCCTGGCAGACGTCCTCCAGCAGCGCACCGCCCCCGGACGTCTCGTCACCGACGATGCCCTGCGCCATGTAGGCGGAGACGTGGAGCACCTTCTCGCCCGTGGCGCGGGTCCAGACGGCGGGGTGGATGGCGCGCGGCATCGCGGCGACCTGCTCGGCGAAACCTGCGGGCATCGGCTTGGGCTCGATCATGCGATAGCGGGCGGGACGGCCGAACCGCAGTTCGTCGAACTGGGTTTCCAGGCGATAGGCGATTTCCCGGCCCTCGATCCGCGCCCGCAGGTCCTCGGGGAACGCCGCGTAGAGCGCCACCCCGTCGAGGAAGCCGGTGATGCCGCCCTCCTCCACCCGCTCGACCGAGCGCAGCACGCCCGCGCGGTTGAGTTCGTCGTTATAGCAATGGTCGAAGTGCCAGGGCAGCCAGTGCGAGACCTGCCGTCCGTCCACCTCCACGATGCCTTTGCCGCGCCGGCTGCGGATTTCGATCACGCCGGGCAACCGGTCCGAATCGACGCGCGACACGCCCTTGACCGGGTGCTCCTTGAGCGGGCCGAAACAGCTGGAGATCGCCAGTTGCATCTCGTCGCTCTGCTCCACCGCCTCGAACACGATCATGCCGTGCCGGAAGAACAGCGCGTCGATCTCGTCGCGGACGGCCTTGTCCTGCAGCGCGGCGAGGGTCAGGGCGTCGATGCGGATGCCGAACGGCAGCCCCTCCTGCAGCGGACTGGTAGTGAACGACACGGCCTCTCTCCCGATCTGTTGTCGGGAGGAAGGCTAAATCCTGCGCCCGGTCAGGGCAAAGCGCTCAGACGGTTTTTGCCGCCACGGCCGATGCGCACTTCTCGGTGGTCTGCTTCGAACCGCCGCCAAGGAACGATACCGCAAGGAAACCGGCGATGATCAATACCACGAAGCCGACCGTCACCTTGCCCAGATGCTTGTCGATCACCGCCTTGATCGGCGCACCGAACAGGCGGAACAGCACGCCCACGATCATGAAGCTGATCGAGCGCGATATGATCGAGGCGCCCACGAACACCAGCAGGTTCATGCCGATGAACCCCGCCGTGATCGTCAGCAGCTTGAACGGGATCGGCGTCGCGCCCTTCACGATGATGATCTCGGCCCCGTAGTCGCGCAAGTAGCACGCTGCCTTGGGGAAGCTCTCCGACAAGTGCAGCGCCCGCAGCAGCGCCTCGCCGAAGGCGGCATAAGCGAAGTGCCCGATCGCATAGCCGAGCAGGCCGCCCGCCACCGAGGCGAGCGTGGCGATGGCGGCGAAGCGAATCGCCTTCTTCGGCTCGGCCAGGCACATCAGGCCCAGCAACGGATGCGGCGGCACGGGGAAGAAACTCGCCTCCATGAAGGCGAAGGCGGCCAGCCACCAGCCTGCGTGGCGGTGCGACGCCTTGGCCATGGTCCATTCGTAGAGGCGGCGCAGCATTCAGGATTCCCCCGTTCAAATCGCGCCCTGATTAGTGGCCGCGCTGCACTGCGGCAAGCGGGAAGAAAAAACCAATTTGGTTATTCTAACTTGACGCAGGCACACCAAATAGGTACATAACGGGAACACCGAAACGATGCCGAGTCGCCTCCCACGACCGGCCTGCCTCTCCAGTACAGGATCCCCCCATGGTCGAGCCGAAGCAGGCTTCGCCCGGCGCCTTGCCACGCCGTTCGCGAACCAAGATCAGTGCCGCATTGCAGGAACTGGAAAAGGGCGGGGTTAACCAGCACTGGCGCAAGTATTTCCTCGCCGCGCTGGCCGAAACCTCGAACGTCACCGCTGCGGCCGCCACCGCCGGAGTCCACCCCAGCCGCGCCTACAAGGCCCGCAGGGTGGAGCCGGAATTCGCCCGCAAGTGGCAGACCGCGCTGCTCGAAGGCTACCAGAACCTGGAGCTGGAAGTGCTTCACCGCCTGCGCTTCGGCGAGGCCAAGGACGGTACGGTCAAGTTCGACAACCCCAATGCCCTGCGCCTCCTCGGCCTCCACCGCGAGAACGTGGCGCGCGAACGGGCCATGCGCGACAACGAAGACCTCACCGTCGTGCGCGCCGCCATCGATGCCAAGCTGGAACAGTTGCGCCGCCAGGTCGTCGCCCGCCGCGAAGCCGAGATGAAGGACGGCGCAATTGGCTGACCATTCCGCCCCCGACACAGACTGGCTGCGCGACGCGACCGGGGCCGAGATCGAAGGCCATCTCGACGCCCTCGAACCCGAAGAACGCCGCGAATGGAACTGGCACTGGCGCCTCTGGGCACGCCCCGAGCAACTCGCGCCCACCGGAGGCTGGCGCACATGGCTGGTCATGGCCGGGCGTGGTTTCGGCAAGACCCGCTGCGGCGCCGAATGGACCGCCGCCATCGCCGAGGCCGAACCCACCGCGCGCATCGCTCTTGTTGCCGCCAACCTCGCCGAAGCCCGCGCCGTCATGGTCGAGGGCGAGAGCGGGCTGCTCAACGTCGGCGCGCCGTGGCGGCGACCGGCGTTCGAGCCCTCGCTGCGCCGCCTGACATGGCCCAACGGCGCGCAGGCCATGCTCTACTCCGCCGCCGAACCCGAATCGCTGCGCGGCCCCCAGCACAGCCACGCCTGGTGCGACGAGATCGCCAAATGGGACAACGCCTCCGCCCGCGCGACGAACGCATGGGACAACCTGATGATGGGCCTGCGCCTCGGCACCGACCCGCGCGTGATGGCCACCACCACCCCGCGCGCGGTGCCGTTGGTAACGCGGCTGATGACCGCAGAGCGCGTCGCCGTGACGCAGGGCAGCACCTTCGACAACGCGGCGAATCTGCCCCCGCAGTTCCTTGACGCGATGCGCGGGACGTACGGCGGCACACTGCTCGGCAGGCAGGAACTCGACGGCGAACTCATCGCCGATGTGGAAGGCGCACTTTGGTCCCGCGCCTTGCTGGAAACCTGCCGCGAAGACGCCTCGCCCGAACTGGTGCGTGTGGTCGTGGCCGTCGATCCCCCCGCTTCGGCCGAAGGCGACGCCTGCGGCATCGTCGTCGCCGGGCTCTCGACAGACGGCACCGCCCACGTCCTCGCCGATGCCTCGGTCGAGAAAGCCGGGCCGGAACGCTGGGCACGCACCGTGGCCGCCACCGCGCAAGCCTGGAATGCCGACCGCGTCGTCGCCGAAGCGAACCAGGGCGGCGCGATGGTCGCCTCGGTGCTGCGCGCGGCGCAAGTGTCGCTGCCGCTCAGGCTGGTCCACGCCAGCCGGGGCAAGGCCGCAAGGGCGGAACCGGTCGCGGCCTTGTACGAAGCGGGCCGGGTGCGCCACGGCGGGACTTTCGCGGCGCTGGAAGATCAGATGTGCGGGCTGCTCGCGGGTGGCGGCTATCAGGGACCGGGGCGCTCTCCCGACCGGGCCGACGCTCTGGTCTGGGCCTTGAGCGAGCTGATGCTCGGGAAAACGGTCGATCCTAAAGTGCGAATTGCCTGAAGAACGGAAAGTCACAAGCAGGGGAGCATAGCCCCCCTGCACCCCCAATACCGTCGAGGTCACGCGCGCGGCTTCCTCTCGCGCCCACCGTGAGCCGGGAGACAAATAGCCTGCGGCGCCATGTGGGGCTGAGGCGGCTGCACGCGCAGCGACGACAGTACAGGGGTCTGGGGCGATGGCCGCAGGACTTCTCTTCCTTCCCTGATTTCCTCTCTTCGAAAGGAACCTTCTCCCGTGTCCTTCCTCGAATCGCTCGTCGCCGCTTTCAAGGGCGCAAGTGACCGACCTGTGCTCGCGCGCGGATCGGCATCGCCGTGGTTCTTCAGCCAGTGCGGCGACGGGCGTACCCCCCTTCGAATATACGCAGGCCGTCCGCCGTGCCTATCTCGAAAACCCGGTCGCCCAGCGTGCGGTCAGGCTCGTGGCCGAGGGCATCGGCGGCGCGCCGCTTAAGCCTACCGATACGGCGCTGGCTGCGCTGGTCAGCGACACCAGCGCCGGGCAGTCGCTGCTGGAGACGCTCGCCTCGCAGCTGCTGCTTCATGGCAATGCTTACGTGCAAGTCATGAAGGACGCGCGCGGCCGTCCGGTCGAACTGTTCGCGCTGCGGCCCGAGCGGGTCAGCGTGGTCGCGGGCGAGGACGGCTGGCCTGCCGCCTATGCCTATGAAGTCGCCGGTCGCCGCCTGTCGATCACGCTGCTGGACGAGGACGCTTCGCCCAACGTGATCCACATCCGCCATTTCCATCCGGGCGACGATCACTACGGCGCCGGGTGCCTGTGCGCGGCGGACGAGGCGATCGCCACGCACAACGCGGCTTCGGCGTGGAACCGGCAATTGCTGGAGAACGCGGCGCGACCTTCCGGGGCTCTGGTCTACGAAGGCCCGGACGGCGCCGCGCTGACCGGCGAGCAATTCGACCGGCTCAAGGCCGAACTCACCGCCGCTTATGCGGGCATGGCGAACGCCGGGCGGCCGATGCTGCTGGAGGGCGGCCTCAGTTGGCAGGCGATGGCGATGACGCCCGCCGACATGGATTTCGCCACTCTCAAGGCCGCCGCCGCGCGCGACATCGCGCTCGCTTTCGGGGTGCCGCCGATGCTGCTCGGCCTGCCGGGCGACGCGACCTACAACAACTACCGCGAGGCCAACCGCGCCTTGTGGCGGCTCACCCTGCTGCCGCTGGCGTCCAAGATCTTCGCCGCGCTGGGCGAGGGCCTTGCCCCGTGGTTCCCCGGTGCTGCGCTCGCCATCGACCTCGACCGCGTGCCCGCGCTGGCCGAGGACCGCGAGCGGCTGTGGTCGCAGGTCAGCGCTGCCGATTTCCTCGACCCGTCCGAGAAGCGCCGCCTTCTGGGCCTTGATGAAGGGAACAAATCATGAACTCAAATGACATGCTGGCCGGACTGCTCGCGCAGGCGGCATCCGAGGGGAGCGACCTCGTCACCCTGCGCGCCGTCGTGGAGGAGGCAAGCGAACTGGGCGCGAAACGAATGCTCGCCCGCATCGGCCTGGGCGACGCCACCGCCCCGCAGGACGTCAGCGAACTGCGCGAACTGCTGCAGGCCTGGCGCGATGCCAAGTCGAGCGCGCGGCGCACGGTGCTCAGCTGGATCATGCGCGGCGCCCTCGCCCTGCTGCTGCTTGGCCTGACCGTACGGCTGGGTGCGACGGAGCTGCTGCGATGATGCGTTTCGCCGGTTACGCGGCCCTGTTCGGCCAGCCCGACGCCGGGCGCGACACCATCCGCGCGGGCGCCTTCGCCCGCTCGCTGGCCGAACGCCGCGATCCGATCCCGCTCTACTGGCAGCACCGCCCGGACCTCCGCATCGGCTGGGTCGAAACCGCCGTCGAGGACGCGCGCGGCCTGCGCGTGGTCGCGCGCGTAGACAACCCGGACGGCGCAGCGGGCCTCGCCCTCAAGCGCGGCTCGGTCACCGGCCTGTCCTTCGGCTACCGCGCCCGTGCCAGCCGCCGCTCCGATGCGGGCCGCGAACTGCTCGACGTGGAACTGTTCGAGGTCAGCCTCGTCACCCACCCGATGCAGCACGGCGCGCGGGCGCATCTGATTTCCCCGTCGTCCCGGACCTGATCCGGGACCGCTGGCCTAGCCGCGCCCAACCCTCGTCAAGGCGCCCGGAGTGACAGCCACCGCCTAAAGACAGCCACCGGTCCCGGGTCGAGCCCGGGACGACGTCATGGCTCCCCCCTTCCCCACCACAGAAAGGTGCCTACCCATGGAATCCACTGCTCCCGTCGAGGCGATCGACGCCTCGTTCGACCTAGTCGCGCGCCAGGATGCCACCGACGCCGCCGTCACGGCCCTTCGCACCGACGTCGACGACGTGAAGGCCCGCCTCGACCGCGTCTCGCGCGCTGCCTCGCGGCCGCTGATCGAGGGCATGGGCGCCGCACCCTCGCTCGAAGTGAAGAGCTTCGTGCAGGGCTACCTGCGCTCGGGCCGCGAGACGGAACTCAAGTCGCTCTCCGGCGCGGCCCTGGCCGACGGCGGCTATGCCGTCCCGCGTGAGATCGACGCGCTGATCTCGGCCCGGCTCAAGAACATCAGCCCGATCCGCGCGATCGCGCAGGTCGTGCAGACCAGCACGGCGGGCTACCGCAAGCTCATCACCACCGGCGGCACCGCCTCGGGCTGGGTGAGCGAGACCGCCGCGCGCCCCGAAACCGCGACGCCCAGCTTCGCCGAGATCGCCCCGCCCTCCGGCGAACTCTACGCCAACCCGGCGGCGAGCCAGGCGATGCTCGACGATGCCGCCTTCGACATCCAGTCGTGGCTGGCCGACGAGATCGCGATGGAGTTCGCCCGCGCCGAAGGCGCCGCCTTCGTCAGCGGCACCGGCACCAACCAGCCGCGCGGCTTCCTGACCGGCACCACCAGCGCCTCGGCCGACGGTGCCCGCACTTTCGGCCAGCTGCAGCACATCGTCTCGGGCAATGCGGCGGGCTTCGACACCTCGCCCGAACTGAAGCTGATCGACCTCGTGCACTCGCTCAAGGCGGGTCACCGCCAGGGCGCGAGCTGGGTGATGAACTCCAAGACGCTGGCACAGGTGCGCAAACTGAAGGCGGCGGACGGCTCGTTCCTGTGGCAGCCGGGCCTGATGGAAGGCCAGCCCAACCGCCTGCTCGGCTACCCGGTGGTCGAGGCCGAGGACATGCCCGACATCGCCGCGAACGCCCTGCCGATCGCCTTCGGCAACTTCCGCGCCGGCTACCTCATCGCCGAGCGCACCGCGACCTCGATCCTGCGCGATCCGTTCACCAACAAGCCCTTCGTCCACTTCTACGCGACCAAGCGGATCGGCGGGCAGGTGCTGGATTCCGACGCGATCAAGCTGCTGCGCATCTCTACCTGACGCCCCGCAGGTAGAGCGCCCGCGCCGCCGTTTCCCCTCCCGGCGGCGCGGGTGACATTTGCCCAACCATCGCCCCGACCTCTCTCGCTTTCCTTTCCCCCGTCATTCCCGCGAAGGCGGGAACCCATCTCCTGAGGGTGCCTGTCGAACGGGCATCAGATGGGTCCCCGCCTTCGCGGGGATGACGGGAAAAGGACACGGCGCTCCCTCTCATCGGAGACACCCACCATGCGGGTCATCCTCACCCCGTCCACGCTGCCGCCCCCGGCGCTGGCCGAACTGAAGCAGTGGCTGGGCATCACCACCGCCACCGACGACGCCTCGCTGACCGCACTGCTCGCCGCCGCGCTGGACACCTGCGAGGCCTTCACCGGCTCCCTGCCGATCGAGGCCGAGTGCGAGGAAGTGCTCTCCACCCGCCCCGAGAGGCACCAGTTCTGGCACAGGCTGGCGACGCGCCCGGTGCAGGCCATCGCCTCGGTCGAGACGATCGCGGCGGACGGCACCCGCACCCCTCTAGCGTCGGGCAACTGGGAGGCGGACCTCGACGCCGACGGCACCGGCCGCTTGCGACTTCCCCTGCCCGGCGCGGAGAGCCGCGTCGCGGTGCGCTTCACCGCCGGTCTCGCGCCCAAGTGGGACGCCCTGCCCGAAGCGCTGCGCCACGGCGTCGTCCGCCTCGCCGCACACCAGCACCGCGAGCGCGACGGAAACGGTGCAGCGCCATTGCCGCCCGCCTCCGTCGCCGCGCTGTGGCGGCCGTGGCGCCGGATGCGGTTGTCATGACCGAGGGCATGAAGGCCGAGACCGACTTCGACGCCCTCGCCCGGCGGCTGACCGCAAACGCCGCTGCCCTCGCCGTCGCCTGGGCTACCAGCCGCCGTCTCGCTGCCCGTCAGGATGATAGCCGCTGGCGCCGCGCGGGCCTCGTCTGGCCGCTGTTCGCGAAAGGATAAGTCATGGAAATCCCCCTTCGCGCCGCCCTGATCGCATGGCTGGCCTCCGACATGGCCCTTGTGGCGAACCTCAACGCGGTGGTCGAGGAAGCCTCCTCGCGCACCAGCCTGCCGTGGCTAGCCATCGCCTCGAGCGCCAGCACCGACTGGAGCTGCAAGACCGCCCCGGGTCGCGAGCTCCGCGTGGCGCTGGAACTGCACTGCCGGGGCGATGCGTCCGATGCGGCGGCGGACCTCGTCACCGCCATCGAGGCGCGGGTGGACAGCCTGCCGCGCCTGCAGCCGGGCTTCCAGATCGCGACAATCCAGTTCCTGCGCGCCCGCGCCGAACAGCGCGGTGAAAGCCGCCGCGCGATCCTGCTCGAATACAGGTTTCGCCTGCTGGCGCAGTGACGACTGATTTCACGCGCAGGTTGCGACAGGCCCACCCACAACCCCTCCCGCAAGCGGGAGGGGAGACCCGAGGTAAGGCCCTCCCGCTTGCGGGAGGGCCGGGAGGCTTGGCCCGAAGGGCCTAGCCGGACGGGGTAGGCCAACGCGACGCTGCGTGCCCCCTCTCTTTCACCAAAGGAGCCTTACCATGCCCGCCCAGAAAGGCAGCGCCTTCCTCCTCAAGATCTCCAACGGCAGCGTCCCCGCCGCCTACCAGACCGTCGCCGGGCTGCGCACCACGCAGATGTCGGTCACCGGCGACGCCGTCGTCGTCACTTCCAAGGACAGCGGCGGCTGGCGCGAGCTGCTTTCGGGCGCAGGCGTCCGCTCGGTCTCGGTGAGCGCGGCCGGGATTTTCCTCGGCAGCGCGGCGGAGGCACAGGTGCGCGCCAACGCCATGGCCGGCACCCTCGACGATTACGAACTCAGCTTCGAGGACGGCGAGCGGCTGCGCGGCAAGTTCCTCGTCCAGCGCCTCGACTACGCGGGCGATTTCAACGGCGAGCGCAATTACACGCTCCAGCTGGAAAGCTCGGGTGAGGTGCTCCCGGCATGACGCCTAACCCCCTGCGCGGCGAGGCGGCCATCGCCATCGGCCACGGCGCCTACGTGATGCGCCCCAGCTTCACCGCGCTGGTCGCCGCCGAGGAGGAACTCGGCCCGCTCTTGGCCCTCGTGGAGCGGGCGGGCGCGGGCGAACTTCGCCTGACCGAGATGACCACGCTGTTCTGGCACTGCCTGCCCGAAGCCGACCGGCCAAGCCGCGAAACGGTTGGCGCAGCGATCGTATCCCAGGGCCTCGCCGCCTGCGCCGCGCCGCTGCGGGTGCTGCTCGCACAAGTGCTCAAGGGCAGCGCGTGACCTTCGCGGCCGCCGCCTTGGCCCTTTGCGGCCTGTCCGCGCGCACGCTGGGGTGGCGGCCCGCCGAGTTCTGGGCGGCCACCCCGGCCGAACTGGCCGCCGCGCTCGGCCTGCTCTCCCCCGGCGCGCCTGCGGGCTTCGACCGGGATACCCTCACCAAGCTGATGGAAAACGATCATGGATGAGATCGACAGCCTCCTCGTCGAGGTCCGCGCCAGCACCGACGGCTTTGCCCGCGACATCGCGCAGATGCGCGGCGCCGTGGACGGCGACCTCGTGTCCGGCTTCACCCGCGCGGGCGACGCTCTGGAAAAGGGCCTGTCTGGCGCGATCCGGAAAGGTGCCCTTGGCTTCGACGACCTCAAGCGCACCGCCGCCTCGACGCTCGACGCCATCGCCGGGCAGGCCGCGCAGACGCTGGCCTCGGCGCTGGTCGGCGGCAGCGGCGCGGGCGGCGGGCTGGACCTCTCCGGCCTGCTGACCGGCGCGCTCGGCCTGCCGGGCCGCGCCACCGGTGGCAACGTCGCGCCCGGACGCGGCTATGTCGTGGGCGAGCGAGGGCCGGAGCTGTTCGTGCCGACGTCCGCAGGCCGCATCGAGACCGGCGGTTCGACCAGCCGCGACGTGCGCGTGGCGATCAACCTCTCGGCCCCGCGCGGTTCCAGCGCGCCGCAGTCGCTGCAGCGCTCCAGCCGCCAGGTCGCGAGCGCCGTGCGCCGCGCCCTCTCGAACTGAGGAGAGACCTCATGGCATTCTGGCTCGCCAGCAAGCGCGAGGGGCAGGCGAGCGACTGGCTCATGCGCTTCGACCCGCGCTTCTGGACCGTCAACTTCCCCCGCCCGATGGTGGCGACCGTAGTGTCCACCGCCCCCGATGCGCTGCGGGTGGAAGCCTCGTTCCTGCGCCGCGCCGACCTCGGCGGGCTGATCTGGGACAGTGTCGATATGCTCGACCACCCCCTGCTCGCCTACCGCACCGACCGCGATTACGCGCATACCTCGCTGCGCTTTCGCTGGCGGTCGGGCGGGCTGATCCCGCTCGACGCGATCAACGGCCCGACCCTCACCATCGAGGGCCGCGACGAAGCGGGCGCGCCGCATACCTGGTACGTGCGCCTTTGGAACTATGCTGAGGGGACAGGCGAGAACGCGGTCGTCACGCTCAACTTCTCGGCGCTCGACGGCGGCTACGCGCTGCCCGCCGACGCCGACCGAGTCTGGCCAAACGCGATCGAGCGGATGTTCATCTCCTTCGCACCGCCCGGCTACGACGGCACCAGCCCCGACCCGCTCCCCGACGAGGCCGAAGGTTGGTTCGAGATGTCCGAAATCGCCTCCGACGGCGCCCGCGCCATGCTGGAGATCGGCGACGTGATCCTGCCCGCGAACGGCCTCGCCATGGCGACCGGCTACGACGATCAGGGCGTCCAGACCCCGGCGCGCCTGATCCGCGCCGTGCGCCAGCTCGGCTATCGCGGATCGGTGGTGCATTACCTCGGCATGAGCCACTACTTCCGGCTCGCGGCGAACGCCGGCCAATACCTAGCCGGGCAGGGCGGCGCCCCCCTCAATGGCCCGACCCGCAGCTGGCACCGCGCCTTCTTCGCCGGATGCCTCGCGGCGGGCCTCAGCCCGATGGCCTCGCTATCTTACGAACTGCTCGACCAGCATTGCCCCGAAGCGTGGAAGCAGCGCGACTGGGGCGGCAACCCGGCGCTGACCGGCTGGGATCCGCCCTCCACCCTGCTCTCCCCGGCGAATGCGGACGCGATGACGTGGCTGCAGGCAGTCGGCGCGGCCTTCGCCGGATTGCTCGCCGAGGTGGGCGCACCCGTCCGCTTTCAGATCGGTGAGCCATGGTGGTGGACCTTCGGCGACGGGCGCATCTGCCTCTACGACGATGCCGCCAGAGCCGCATTCGGCGGATCGCCCGTCGCCATTCCCGACATGCGCGCACCGCTCGCCCCGGCGCAGACGGCGCTGCTCGATCAGGCAGGCGCGGTGCTGGCGCAATCGACCGCCGACCTCGTCGCGGCGGTACGCACGGCGGTCGCGCCCGCGCCGGTCGAAGCGCTGGCGCTCGTCTTCACCCCCACCCTGCTCGCGCCCGACATGCCCGACCTCAAGCGCGCCAACCTGCCGATCGGCTGGGCCGCGCCCGCGTTCGACCGGCTGCAGGTGGAAGACTACGACTGGCTGACCGCCGGGGCCGATGCCCATCGCCGCAATGCCCACGCCGAAGTCGACGCCCGCCTCGGCTATCCGGCGCAGGAACAGGACTACCTCGCCGGTTTCGTCCTCAGGCCAAACCAGCGCGACCAGTGGCGCCGCATCGACGCCGGGATCGACGAAGCCCTGACCCGCGCGCCCCATGAAGTCGTCGTCTGGGCGCTGCCCCAGGTCGCACGCGACGGATACGTGCGCCTTCCCCCGCCGCCAACCTCAGGAGCCGACCCCATGCAGGCCTTCGACGACGTGCTCTACCCGCTCGCGCTCGGCCGCGACGCGACGGTGGTGCCCGAATTCTCCACCAGCGTCTCGGTCACCGCCTCCGGGTTCGAGCGGCGCAATTCGCTGTGGTCCAACGCCCGGCTGCGCTTCGACGTCGGCCCGGGCGTGCGCTCCGAGGCGGAACTGGGCGCACTCATCGCCTTCTTCCGCGCCCGCCGAGGTCCCGCTCGCGGGTTCCGGCTGCGCGATCCCAGCGACTTCAGCTCGAGCGGCATGGTCGCCGCGCCCGGCCCGCTCGACCAGCCGCTCGGCACCGGCGACGGCATCAAGGCCGGGTTCCCGCTCATCAAGCGCTACGGCGAGGGCGAGGACGCGCAAGTCCGCCGCATCACCCGGCCCGATTTCGCAACGGTTCTCGTCTCCATCGACGGGGCGCTGCAGGTCGGCAACTGGACTCTGGCCGAGCACGGCTTCGTCACTTTCGACGAGGCCCCGCCAGTCGGCGCGGCCG